>JAEMPK010000166.1 GCA_022759345.1 Pyrobaculum sp.
CTGTACCGAGCCTCTACCCCCACGGCCTACCAGCAAGCGCCGCCTGGCGCCGTTTCCGCAACTAATCTTTTTGCAGCGCCCGTAGCCGTCATGAGGCTTATACTAGCCCAGACACCTAGATCCAGCAACTACGTAGAGAGAGTAAAGCGACTACTTGGGGAGTTGCCGCGTGGCGACGTACTGGTCCTGCCTGAGTACTGGATAGGCACCGCGCCCATGGACGGCGAGGAGTTCCAGAGGTATGTGGAGGCGATGGCGGAGGTGGCGGCGGCGTGGGGGCACCGTGGCTGTTGAAAGGGGGCGTGGTGAAGAACGTCTGTCCCGTGGTGGGGCGGGAAGGGCTTCTGACGTGGGGGGAGAAGATATTTCCATCAGCCGCCACGGGGGAGAGGAGTTGGGTGTCGCGAGGCTTGCGGCTGGCGCTGTTTAAGGCGGCGGGTTGGTCCGTGGGATGTCTGGTCTGTGTGGACTTGTTGTATCCGGACCTGGCGAGGCGGCTGGCGCTGTCGGGGGCCGAGGTGATTGTAAACCCGGCCAGCGTCTCCGCCGACAGGAGAGGTCTCTGAGCCTCTCTCGGCGTCGTTAGGGCTTTTGAAAATTCTGCATACGTCGCCGCGGCGTTGGGCACGGGCTACAGCTACGTCGACGGCCGGAGGGCGGGTCTTACATGGCGACGCCCAACGGCCTGCTCACGGAGTTCGGATCTGAGCCGGGTGTGTACGCGGCGGATCTCGACAGAGAGGAAGTCACCTACGCCCGGAGGCGGCGTCGGTATCTAGAAGACGCCGCGTCTATGCCGGAGGTCCACTTAAATACGTACGGCATCTAGCCGCCATGACGTCCCCTATCTGCCTAAGGCCGATTGGCGTGGTGGAGGTGGGGTTGCCCCGGTCTGACAAGGTGGATAGGTTTAGCTTTGTCTCCGTCATAAAGATCTTCGACGAATATGTAGAGGGGCTGAGAGGGCTTGAGGAGTACAGCCACGCCTTCATCGTATGGCTCTTCCACGAGGCCAAGGCGGCGAGGCTTACGCTGAGGCCCTGGGGCCGGGAGGACCTCCCCGAGGTGGGCATCTTCGCCACGCGGTTCCCCAACAGGCCCAACCCCCTCGCCCTCACCATCGTGAAGATAGTGGAGGTAGACCCGCCCCGCCTAAGGGTGATGGGGCTAGACGCATGGAGCGGGAGCCCCGTGCTTGACATCAAGCCCTACGACCACCTAGACGTCGTCAACGAGTTCAAAACTCCCGACTGGTTTGAGGAGTTTTTCAAAGAGACACGCGGCGAGCTACCCCACTGGCTAGGCCCACGCCGCTGACTACGGGGGCCACGCACACAGCCCCTGTCCTCTCTTGGAAACGCCGAAGAACTTGTCATCCATACACGGCTACCAAACCCTTATCCGATGCCAAAAACCTGCATAAAGGCTGTAGTTCTTTATCAAAATAGTAGCCCGGCCGGGATTCGAACCCGGGCCACGGGGTCCAGAGCCCCGCATCCCAAGCCGGGTTTTCCTTTGGCCGCTAGACGACCGGGCTCGTACCTGTTTTATTGAGCTGGTTTTAAACTTTTCCTCTATTGCCAGCCTGTTCCTGGCTTCAGCACGGTCCCCGCGGGCACTCTTGTGGCGCGGGGTATCAGGGCGCCTAGTTTGAAGTATGTGCGGCCTCTCACCTCTATGGGCTCCAGCCGCTCGCGTCCTTCCCTAAGGATGGACATGGTGGTTACGTTGGGCTCTACCACCGCGTCTGCGCCAACTACGCTGTATGAAATGAACGAGGCGCGGCCTATGGTGGCCCTCTCGCCTATGAGGCTGTGGCTGATCTCCGCGGCGTTGCCCACCACGGCGCCTTCCTCTATGTACGTGTAGTTGCGGATCAGCGTATGGCTCCCCACGAAGGCCCCGCGCCCTATATAGACTGGGCCTTTGACCACCGCGTAGTGGTCTACCTCGGCGCCCTCCTCCACGACGACAGGCCCCTCTAGAACCGCGGTTGGGCTCACCTTGGCCCCGCTGGCTATGTAGGTGTGCCTAGGCGCCACGTGCTCTAGAAGCGGGAGGAGGTCCTCTGGGTAGTTTACGTCGTGCCACACCCCTCCCCAGGGCACCACGGCTATTTTCCGGACGGCGGCGTATTGGTTTAGGGCTTGGTAGAAGGGCGCATCGTAGAGCGTCTTTACGAAGTCGCGGGGGAGCAGTGCGATGCCGCCGAATATCCACTGGCTTTCGCCGCCGACGCGGGCAAGCAGTCCGCCGGGCCGCGTCTCCAGAGTTCCGTAGCCCTTCGTGGCTTTCTTAGGCACAGCCAGCACTGCGCCGTCTGCGCCTGTGGATATCGCCGTCTCGACCAGCGACCTGTAGGCGGCTGACTCTGTGTAGACGTCTCCGTACGCTATGAGCATGTGGGTCTCCGTGCCTAGGTAGGTCTCAGCCGCGGCGATGGCGCGCTCAATCCCCTCTCCCCTCTCCTCCACGTATATGTACGGCATCTTCTCTGGGTGGGGCGCCGCCACGTAGACTTTGCCGAAGGTGGCGGCTAGGGCGTCCGCGGCGTATTGATACAGCCGTATGCCTCTCACTTTTATGTAGGTCTTGGGGAGGTTGCCGGTCAGCTTCTCGAAGAGGCCCGGTTTCCCGCCTGCCAGAACCACCGGCGCGATCTTCATGTTACTCCACAGTCACGGTTTTTGCCAAATTACGCGGCCGATCTGGGTCGTAACCTCTCTCGACGGCGGTGAAGTAGGCGAGGAGCTGTAGCGGAATTACGTGGAGTATGGGGGCTGTGAGCTCGCCGGCGTCGGGCACTTCTATGGGCATGTCCAGCTTCTTCGCCATGTCGCTTCTGGCGGGGACGGTGCCGATTGTGTAGGCGCCCCGCGCCTTCATCTCGGCGACGTTGCTGAGGGTCTTCTCCCGGGTGGCGGGGTCGGAGAAGATGAAGATTGTGGGGAAGCCCTCCTCCACTAGGGCTATGGGGCCGTGTTTCGACTCGCCGGCGGGGTAGGCCTCGGCGTGTATATACGCCACCTCCTTCAGCTTAAGCGCCCCCTCCATGGCGACCGGCACGGCAGACCCCCTGCCTAGGTAGTAGGCGCTTGCGGCCTTCTTCAGCCTCTTGGCGAGGTCCTTCGCAGTGCCCGCCGTCGCCTCTACAGTCTTCCTCGCCATGTCGGGCAGGGTCTTGAGTTCGCGTTCATGGGGGGCCGTGTCGTAGCCCAGCGTCTTTAGGGCCGAGACGTAGAGGGCGGCCAGCGTCGCCACTTGAGTTGTGAAGGTTTTGGTGGCGGCTACGCCGATCTCAGGCCCAGCCCTGGTGTATATCACCAAGTCGCTTTCTCTGGAGAGTGTGCTTCCCACCACGTTGGTTACGGCGGCCACCTTCACGCCTCTTTCTCTAAGCGCCCTCACGGCCTTTATCGTGTCTATGGTCTCGCCGGATTGAGATATCGCAATGGCGACGTCTTCTCTGTCGAAGAGGTTTTCGTAGGCGGCGTACTCCGAGGCCACTATGGGGATGGGGGTTATCTTCAGCCTGAGGAGGAGGTGGGCGAGGACGAGCCCGGCGTGGTGGGAGGAGCCGGCGGCCACCACGTATATGTTTCTGGCTGAGAGGAGGGCGTTGGCCACGGCTTCTAGGGTTCTCCAGTCTAGTCCGGCCACCGTCGAGGCTAGGGACTCCGGCTGTTCGTATATCTCTTTCAGCATGAAGTGGGGGTAGCCGCCCTTGGTTGCCATCTCGGCGCTCCAGGGTATCTCCTCTATGCGGCTGGCGGCGTCTTGCGGCACCCCGTCAGCCTCTATGTACACCTCCGTCGGCGTTATGTAGCCGTACTCCCCGTCTCTCACCGCTATCACCCTCCTCGTGTGGTCCAGCACCGTGGGTATGTCGCTGGCCACAATGTTGAAGCCGTCTCCCACGCCGATTATGAGGGGGGAGAGGTTTCTGGCGAAGTATATCACCTGGGGGTTTTCTGCATCTATGAGCGCTATGGCGTAGGCCCCCCGTATCCGCGACACGGCCTTCTTAAACGCGGCGAAGGTGTCCAACCCCTGTCTCTTGTACTCCTCCACTAAATGCGCCACCACCTCCGTGTCTGTCTCAGAGCGGAAGACGTGCCCCTTTTTGACGAGCTCCTCTTTTAGCTCGGCGTAGTTCTCTATTATGCCATTGTGAACCACGGCGATTACGCCGCGGCAGTCTGTGTGTGGGTGGGCGTTCGTCTGGTCTGGCTTGCCGTGTGTGGCCCACCGGGTGTGGGCTAGGCCGGCGATTCCTTGAAGCGCATCGAAGCCGTAGCGCGCCGCCACCTCCGCCACCTTCCCCGCGTCTTTACGCACCACAAGCCCCTTGTCTATTACGGCGACGCCGGCGGAGTCGTAGCCTCTGTACTCAAGCCTTTCGAGGGCCCTCCTCAAGATCTCGCCAAGGTTCCGCCTAGGCCTCTCCGCATACACTATGCCGAAGATGCCGCACACAAAACGATACGCCTAAACAGTAATAAATGTTTCGTCAGAGCCGCTGAAGGTTCTTCACTGGTCGTTTGAACCTCTAGTCATCACCTCCACAGATCTACATGGCATCTTTAAATTGTTGCAACTGCCAAGCACATATACAAGCCGCGGATTTAACAAGGCAATGAGGTCGTGGAGCGGCTTCTCTGGACTCAGCAACGGGGCTTTGATTAAGGCGCCGGCGGCGTACTTATGACCTCCTCCGCCCATACGTCTCGCCAGCTCGGCGCAGTCGTAGGGACTGTCTCGATGAGCGCCGCAGTAAAGCCGGTACGTCCTCCAGCCGCGTCTCACCAAGATGTTTACGAACTTGGCCCCCCTCTTCTCCAGCTCTATGGTGAGGAGCCGGTAGGATATGCCCAGCCTCGTGGGGCTGTATATGAACAAGGTCTCCTCCGCCGGTATTGAGCTGGCTATCTGAGCCACGAGGCGGTCTTTCTCCAGCCCCCTCTCCGCCATGGACTTGAGGGGCTCTTCTTCAAGCGCGGCGAGGCCCTTCTGCGCCAGCTTCTCCACGGCGGCCAGCTTCTGTCTCTTGTCTGCGTACCTAATGGCGAGGTCTAGGAGCTTCACCTTGGGATCTGTAACGTTGGCGGTGTCTGTCTGCACGGCGGCGTCTACAAGCTGCTTCGCCACTTCGTCTTCCAGCAGACCTAGGGCCTCCGCGGCGAGGACGGCGGAGGCCGGGGCGTCTGGGTCGTAGAACTCGACCTCTGCGCAGGGGGCGTTGGTCTTGTGGTGGTCTGCCCTGATCCGCGCCTTGCCGGGGCAGGGGAGGTCGGCGACGAAGTCCCACTTCACCAGCTTGACCCACCACCGCCTCACGTCTGTGGGGCCCATGAGCTCCACGTAGCCGTTGGGGTAACGGCGCTTGAAGAGGGCGGCCGAGGCTATGCCGTCCACGTCGCCTGCGTCGCACAGCGCCACCGGCCTCTTGGCGAGCTTCGCCGCGATGACTCCGAACAGCGGCATAAGGCGCCTTAGGTATTTATTTATTTGTTTTTACATCTACGTTGAGGTTGGGCTATCTCGGCAGACGGAGTGTGTACGATGTGGTGAGGAGCATCGTGTTTGAGGTAGCGTTGTTTGAACGCGGCGACGTGACCGTGGTGGACGCCAGCTATAGAGAGAAAGGCGACGTGGTCCTTCGATGTAGCGACTATAGATGCGTCGCCAGAGAGCTCTTCATCTCTTTGCCGCGTATACTTGGCGGCGGCAGGCTCGGCGTTGATCTAGGCGCGTCTAGAAACGGCCTCGCCTACGTCTGGAACGGGAGGCCTATGCTACATGCGGTGGTGGACTGGGGCACCGTGGAGGAGGTTTTGCGGAAGGCGGAGGGGCTCCAGGTGCACATAGGCTCCTCTCCATACGTCGACGTCAAGAGAGCCATCTCGTCGTTGGGGTGCCGCGCTGTCCATCTAGTCGACGAACTTACAGCCAGCTGGTCGAGGAGGTGGCTACGGCTGAGGTACCCCCAGCTAGAGGAGGACGAGGTAGACGCCTTATCTTTTACGTACTACGACGGCGTGGTTGCATCCATATGCTAATATTACACAGGAAACCTTAATAAGCAGGAGACTTCACGTAGTTAGTGTTTGTTGTTAAATGCGACTCCTGCGGCTTCGTGCTCTATAGCGGCGAAGACCCGAAGACCGTGGAGGCCGTGATAAAGATGTGGGGTGGAGTGTGCCCCCGTTGCCTATCCCCCCTTGAGAGGAGACCTATAAGAGTCGCCGTAGGACTTAGGAGGGGCCGGTAAAAAATATATTGGGGGCCGTTCCCCCCGTTATGGATAAAAAAGAGAGATTATTGTTATTCGTCCCTCCTCTCCTCGCCGCCTTCGCCATCGCTCTCTACGCGAGGATATATAGAGTCCTCCTCTGGGGCTGGTGGCTCGACGAGTTTGACCCATATGTGCGTTACTACCTTGCCAAGTACACGCTTGAACACGGCGCAGGCTGGTGGTGGAGCGGGGCGCACTTCACCCAGTTCTGGTACCCCTACGGCGTTGACTGGGGCAAGGTGCTACTGCCGGGCACCTCCTTCTACGGACTCTTTGTGTACTTCCTCCTGAGGCCGTTCGGCGTAGACCTCTGGCACGCCGTGATCGCGGCCCCAGCCATAATGAATGCCCTAGCCGTATTCTCCATGTTCTACCTCGGCTACAGAGTGGGGGAGGAGCTGGGCGTGCCGAACGGCGGGCTGAGGGTCGGGCTTTTGTCGGCTTTGTTCGCCGCCATCATGCCGGCCTTTATAGAGCGCGGCTTCGCCGCGTGGTTCGACGACGAGCCCATCAGCCTCTTCCTCATACCCCTCGGCCTCGCCTTGCTGTTGGAGGGCCTCAAGAGGCCTTGGGCCGGGGCGCTTGCAGGCGCCGCGTTGGGCTACGTGGCATGGACGTGGGGCGCCCACTTCTACGTGTGGAACCTGGTGGGGCTCTACGCGCTCGTCTTGCCCACCTACGCCTACTTAAGACTCGCCTTTGGGGCCCGGGAGGAGGTCAAGACGCGGGGGAAGAGGACGCAGACGCCTAAGCCGCCTGAGCCTTTCTTTAATTCTAAGAACTTGTTTTTGGCTTATCTCCTCTTCTACTTAGTCTACGCACTCTTCGTCGCGTTTATACCTAGGTATGGCCTCCACACGTTGACAAGCGCCTTTAATATTCTCCCGACCTTCGGCCTCATCGCCACTGCGTTTGTGTGGGTGCTTGAGGCTAAGCTGGGCGTTACGAAAACCGTCGAGCTTCTAAGGAGGTACGTATGGGCGATACTCGGCGTCGCCGCGCTTGGCGTGGCGGTCTTCGTCGCGGCACTGGCCATGGGGCTCATAGGCGGAAAGTTCCTAGCCACCCTCCTGCCCGTCGGCCGCTCTGCCATAGTGGCCAGCGTGGCGGAGCACAGCACCACCTCATTCATACAGATAGTCTCTAGATACGGCCCAGTGATCCCCTTCATGATCGCCGCCGTTCCGTCTCTCTTCACGCCCGGCGGTCTCCTAGTCCTCACTTACTTAACGACGGCGGGATACGCCGCCGCCACCATGGTCCGCCTCCTAGTCCTCCTTGCGCCGGCCGCCGCGATAGCCGCCGCGGTGGGCGTAGTGAAGTTGTTTGAAAACAAGAGACTCGGCGCGTTTGTCATGTTGGCGTCTGTGGTCGCCTTTGTTATGTTGAGCACCTCAGGCTTCGCCGTGGCTAAAGAGCCGACGCAGATAGTCACGTCAGCCGTGGGGTATCCAAGCGATGATTTTCTTGACGCTTTGATGTGGCTGAAGACGCGGCTTCCGGCGTATGAGCCGGTGGCGTCTTGGTGGGACTACGGCTACTGGATCTCGGTGATAGGCAACAAGACGAGCTTGGCCGACAACTCAACTATCAACGCGACGCAGATAGGCAAAATAGGTCTCGGCCTTATGGCGCCGCCTCAAATCGGCGCAGTCATATTCACCAAGGAGTTCGGCACGAAGTACGTCTTGGCCTTAATGCCGTATGCCATCGTTCCTCTTTCTATACCGCCGAATATACAGACTCCTCTCTTGTTGCATGAACAGCCGTCTGGTGGAGATTTTCTGAAGTCTTACTGGATGACCCGGATAGCGCTTGAGAACGTGCCCGATGCTAGAGACGTGTTGGGGGCTGGCAATATGGGCGCCGAAGATTACATCTACACAAGAGTGATGTCTTACCCCGGCCCGCCGCCTAGCCAGAACTACGCCTACTTCACCATTGGTAACAACTACTACCCAGTTCCTCTGGACCTCAACAGGACGCTCTACGTCATGCTCTTCTCTAAGTTGAGGTTCTTCCCCATCTACGGCAACTCCAGCGGTTTACTGCCTTGGATGTTTGAGGGTGTATGGCAGGGGGGCACGTTTGTGTCGTTTAGAAAAGTCGGGGGGTTGATAGGTGGAAACGTATATCTGCCGGTGGACGTGACCGCCAAGCTCCAAGGCCTTGGGGTGTATGAGATAAAGGGTTGGACAACCAGCGGCGTCAAAGTAGTGGTAGACCCCCTCACAGGCGCTTCGGAGGAAATCACAGGCATTACGGCGTCTCCCGGCCCCTTGCGGCTGGTCTACGTGTCTAAGCCCTACGGCTGGGTTGTGGTGTACGAGATCTCGCCGTAGAAGTCCTTGAGAATTTTTTCCTTCGTCTCCTCTCTCACGGGCAGAGACCCCGTCATAAGTTTCTGGAGTATGCGATATTTCTGGTACTTATCCTCGGGGCTGTACTTCGGCGGGTGAGGCACCTTGACCGGGCCTCCGCAACGGGGGCATCTATCCTTGGAGAGTGTGTAGGCGCCGCAGTTGGCGCAACGTCTTAAAAGAGCCCTCATTCTAGCCGCTGGAGCGTCGCTATGACTTTATACTTCTTCTGTAGTGTTGGTAAAATGTTTCCAATCTCTGTGAAGGCAGTCTCTACCTGTTTCGGCATCTGGCCTGTTAGGTCTATCCTATACCGTGGAGGCCCCACCACGTATATCCTCACGGAGACGCCTGGGAATTTCTCTTGAAGTGTCTTTGCCAACTCTGTGAGGGCTTTCCTTATCTTCTCGGCGCCGTCGCCCTCTACGCTTACTGCCTTAAGTATGCCGGAGATCTTAGTGGGCGGAATCTCTATCTGTTGCCTGGCCAACTCCACCAACAGCTCCTTCAGCTTGTCGTCTAGCTCCAGGTCTTCCACTACCTGGGGCCCGGTCTTGACGATCTCTTCAAAAACCTTGAAGGGGTCGCCGAACTGCTCCTCCAGATACCACAACGTCTTCAAAGCCTCTTCCTGGGGCCG
>JAEMPK010000118.1 GCA_022759345.1 Pyrobaculum sp.
TTAAGAAGCTGGTGGTAGAGGGCGGCAAGGCCTACGTCCTCTGGGTCGACCTCTACGTGATAAACGACGACGGCAATTTGGTAGACGCCGCGAACCTCGCCGCCGTAGCTGCTTTGAAAAACACACAACTGCCAGCCGTCGCCAAAGACGAGACGGGGATTAGACTTGACCGCAACAACAAGTCGCCCCTCCCCGTGGAGGTTTCCAAAGCTCCGATAGCCGTCTCAGTCGGCAAGATTGGGAACGTGTTACTCCTAGACCCAGCATTTGAAGAGGAGCTCAGCCTAGAAGGCAGAATCACCTTTACATTCTCAGAAGATAAAATAGTCGCCGCCCAGAAGACGCTTGGGTATTTCATGCAGGCGGAGCTGGAAACAGCCCTCAGCTTGGCGTTAAAGGGAAGAGACAGATTGTTCGAAGCGCTTAAGAGCGTTATTGGTTGAGAGCCAATAGTAGAATTAGCCCAAGGACATACGAATATCGAGTCTTCAGATGTCTCCAACTTACAGATAGTTCAAGACCCGCATGTCTTGAAACCCTAGGAGATGCCGCATTCTAAAACATGGCTTATAGCTGCCTTTGATGTAGCATGAGGCGCGGGGCGATAAGACACGTCTTATTATCCTTGACGGAAGTTAGACCTCAAAACAGACGAAATGGGGAAAGACCGAACTTAATCGAGACGTTCCTTTATATGCGAGATTCTGCACCAAGCCGCTTCTCCGCTCTCGGCATTATAATTTCCGAGGTTTGCCTCGCCGCTTGGATGACTAGACAAGCGTCTAGAGGTCACGTCTCTGCGACCCTGCTGTAATACACATCAGCGACGAAGGCGCCCCCACCCATTCACCCCATCCCGAAGGGCGAGGCTTGTTGGTCTTGCGTCAACGGAGGTGGTTAACGTCTGTAGTGTGTTGCTTGCCGCCTCTCAAAAGTATATAAACCGTTTGTAGTTGATGTGTTCATGCCTTTCAGCCACACGAAGATCGTAGGGCCGGCGGGCAGATACGGAGCGAGATACGGCATGGGGCTACGCCGCAAGGTGACGGCCATAGAAGTGAAGCAGAGAGGTAAGCATAGGTGTCCCAGCTGTAGGTCGTTGGTGAGACTAGAGAGGCTTGCCTTTGGGATATGGAGATGTCCTAAGTGCGGCTTTGTCTTCGCCGGCGGGGCATGGACGCCGCAGACTATAATGGGCAAGGCCTTAGCGCCGGAGGAGCTGAAGGAGGTTGAGGCTCAGAAGGCGCGTTGGAGAGAGGAGGCCAGGTAGCCGCCCTCTGTTTCTTCGGCAAAAAGAAGGCGGCTCTATGTCTTGTCGCGTGGCGCTTACTACGTCTAGGAGCCCGTCTAAGATAACTCTCGAACTTGTCAACGACTTAGTAAACTCGCTCCCAGGCGTTGCGAAGATTGTTAGAGGTAAGAAGTCGTTTATGGTGTTGTTAGAGGAGGCGGTTGCCTGCGGAGCGCGTTACGTCGCCTTCGTATGGGATAGACGCGGCATGCCTTCGGCGTTGTTGTTTTACGACGTAGGCCACAGGGCGTGGAAGCCATATATGTTACGGATATCGGGCGTGAGGACTCGGAGAGACTTCCCCGTATTTGTGGCGAGGAGACCTCCGGCTAGGAGTGCCGTAATTGTGGACTTGACCAGAGGTGAGCTTGGCGACATATTCGCCGAAGTTTTTCAATACCCCCTCCTCTACGACCTAGACGCTGTCAAGGGACGTTTTGACACAGTGGTTCTGATCAAGAAGGGGGAGGGCTACGTTGTGGAGTTTTTAGGTCCCGATCTAGGGCCAAGGGCCTCTTCGCTTAAAATAAAGAAAGTAATATACAGATGTATAGATTAGAGGTGAGCATAGGAGAGAACGATCTTGCAATTCAAGTCTTCAGGATATTGGAGCGGGAAGTACGCTTTGGCCGGGGCCGCGTGTATGTCGAAGATGAGAAGATAGTAGCCGAGGCTGCCGACGCCTCGAGCCTTAGGTCGTTACTACATACAATTTTCCGCGCCCTATACCTCGTCGAGCATGTGGCATTGCTCTAAAATGTTTATATATGAGGTACAGTACTTAGCCGATGGCGCAGATCCCGCCCTCTCTTCAAGACCTCGCAAACCGCTTTAACCAAGCACAAGCCCAGTTACAGAGCGTGTTGTTAAGAAAACAGCAGTATGAAGCAGAGCTTAGAGAAGTCGAGAAGGCAATTTCGGAAATTGAGAAGCTCCCTCAGGAGGCTAGGATATACAAGAGCGTCGGCAACTTCCTCCTCCCTCAGACCAGGGACTCCGCCTTGCAGGAGCTGAAGGACAGGAAGGAGTTGTTGGAACTACACGTAAAAACTTTGACTAGGCAGGAGTCGATGTTGCGGGAACAGCTGGAGAAGTTGAGAGACGAGATAAACAAAGAGTTGGCTAAGTTAAGAGGGAGCTCCTCCGAGGCCGCCAAAGGCGGAGGGTAGTGGATAACCTCGACGTAGCACAGTTTATTTCTTCAGAAGTAGTCAAATACGTAGAAAAAAAGTTGGGAGACGCCGCAAAACACGTCACAGTCTCGGTCTCCTTTTCGGAAAATGGGGTAGAGGTAGACGTAGACATAGACGCAAGTCTATTGGTCGAGGACACCTATCTGCAGAAGGTGACCGACGAGGCAGCTGAACTAGGCATATGTATTGCAGACGTGATACGTGAAAAGGGTTGGCCGATAAGCCGCGGGGAGATTTCTAAATGCTTCGCCAAGTGATCGAACTACTAGGTGGAGCCAAGAAAGTCGCCATTGTGACGCATCGGCGGGCAGACGCCGATGCGTTTGCGTGCGCAAAGGTGTTACAACTGGTGCTGGAGAGGCTAGGAGTTACGGTGGCTGCGGTTGTATGTCCAGAGGGGCCTCAGCTTGAGGGTTGCACTAGGGAGTTGCCCAGCGACGTTGACTTATATGTGTTAGCTGACGTCGCGTCGTTGAGCCAAGTACCTCCGTTGCGGGGAAGATACTTTAAGATAGATCATCATCACGTCGGCGACGACATACCCGGCGTTGTGGCGCAGAGGCCCAGCTGTACAGAGATCGCCTTAAAACTCGCTGAAGAGGCAGGCGTGGAATTAACGCCTGAGGTGGCCAAATTGGCGGCGCTGGGCATATATGCCGACACTGGGAGGCTGAAGAGAGCCGACGCAGAGACCCTCAGGTTGCTGGCGAAGTTGCTTGAAAAGACCGGAGGCACCCTCGGCGATTTAATAAGAGAAGAGGAGAGAGCAGAAGAGCCGCAGAGAGTCGTGGCGTTGTTGAAAGGGATGAAGAGGCTGGAGGCCTATAGGTCCTCCCTCGGCGTGATCTGCACGTCGCACGTGGGTGCCTACGAGGCCGACGTGGCATCGCTTCTGCTGTCTATCGGATGTAGCGTCGCCTTAGTGGCTTCGCGGAAGGAAGACGGCATCCACGTGGTGATGAGGTCCCGCGGCTTCGACGTGGCTACATTAGCCAAGTCTCTGGGCGCCGGCGGTGGCCACAAAGAGGCCGCAGTCTCCATAATACGCGAAGACGTCACAAAAAGTCAGTTGCCCACTCTCCTTAGGAGAATCGTAAAACAAATAGACCCAGGCGCCGAGCCGCTAGTCCAATAAGTTAAGACTTCTTACCCTAAAGTTGCATATGGGACACGCGTATATGTTCTCCACAACTCTCCCTCTATACTTCCGAGAAAAGAATTTGTCTTGTCTATAGAGGCGTAGTACGCCTTTACCGCATTGTGGGCAGTAGTATTCTGTTTCAATCCCCGGGCCGAGTTTCTGCGGCCTCTCTACAAACGCGCGGCCGAGCGCATCTTCAAGGCTTGTCTCAAGCTCCACAGTACTCACCCCTAGTAGCTTTACGTCAAATTTAAGTCCGTACCACCTATGTGCTCTCTCTAGAAACGAGTTTATGTAATCCACAAGGACGTATGGCCTGTAAGACACAATTATCAACACGTCAAGCGAGTCAAGCTCCAGCGTCTTATTGACGTCTTCTACGTCGTTGAACTCGGGGAACTCCTCTCTTGGGCACCATAGACCTAGTTTCAAGGACCCCACGGAGATGGTCAAGAAGTCGGGCCTCACACGTCTAGCCTCGAGGCCGCGTTCTTTGAGATACTCAACAACTACCTCGCATTCCACAGACGCCAAAACGCTTAAGTATAAAAACACTTACAAAAACCACCAAGTGCGTTGTCCAATGTTCCGCTCCACCGCAGACGGACTTAGATGTATCTTGTTGCCTCCTGAGGAGTGGCGCATAAGGAGAGCCCAGCTGGAGAAGTACTGCAACAACGGCGGCAACGGCTGTCAGATATATGCACAATATTTGGCGAAGAGGGGCACGAGATAAGGCATTATTTTTATACTGACCAATACGCAACTTCATGCTTTGTACATCACTAGTGGAGTGTCTAGAAACTCTAAAACCAAGACAAATAATGGCTATCTCGTCGCCGCTGGGAGGTCTCGGAGTGCTCACCTTAGCTAGACAAGTCAAGCTGTCCGTCCTCACCTCAGGCCCTATCTTCAACAAAATCGCGGCGCTGGAGGCTATGGACAACTACGGAGCCGAGGTAAGATACGCGCCACGTCTCCATACCTCTATATATAAGTTCATGGGAGAGAAGGAGTGCTGGGTAGCTGGACCCCCATTGGTGAGGACAGTGGCGGCGGGCAACTCCACTTCTCTTTCTGTGTACACCTGCGCCAAGGTAGAGGGGGTCGAGAAGTTGCTAACCAGCGGAAAGCCTCTCGACACGCTCAGCTCAAAGGTCGTCGGCGGCGGCAGAGATGGCCGCGACTTCGACCTAGTAGTACAGCTAAGGTCTATACAGGTAAAGGGAGAAGACGAAGAGGAGATTGCAGACAAGATAATCCGCAGCGGCGTCTTCGGCGTCGACGACTTAGACGTAATTTCGCAACAACTTTCACGTCTAGCATCCCGGTGGAGAAACAGATCCGCCATCTTGTTTAAAGATCCCTCCACCGGACTCGGCTTAACCATATCCATGCTGTACTACGGGCTGAAGGTCATAGCAAGCGGACAAGACTGCGCCCGGGGGAGATGCATAAAGACGACCACTAAGTTGCTGGAGAGGGCGCTTAGGCTCGCCCCCTCGGCTACGGTGCATGAACAGTGGCGCACGGCTCTGAAGGAGCCGCAGATGAGAAGACGTATCGAAGAGTCGCCGTATATACCCGCCGTGTTTATGCTGACAGGTAGAGTAGATGTAGAACGCGAGGCGGAGGTTAAGATATACAAGCTTAGACAAGCCACTAGCTGACCTCCTCCCACGCGAGGCCGAGCTCAGTCGCGTATCTATACGCCTCCTGCATCTCCTCCTCAGTCACCCTCCGCCTAATTTCTTTGTATTTGTCCAACTTAACAACTAAGTAGTCGGGTCGGTATTGTTGCATTATGTTTACAAGCGCGTAATTGCAGTTTTCCGCTAGCCACTTCAACACCGGCTTTGTACAACACTCCACGTGGCCTGGCAACACGAGGTGCCGCACAATTATGTCTTCCCTCCTTCTGCAGATGGTCGAGAAGTTTCTAGTGACGACTTCCCAATACCGCGGCGCCACTGAGTACTTCAAAGCACATTTGTCGTTGCCGTATTTAAAGTCCGGGAGCCATATGTCCATGACGTGAAGAATCAGAGAGAGGCCCTCCGGCGTTAGGTACATGTTGGAGTTCCACAGCTGAGGCACGTTGACGCCTCTAGCCGCCAGCATCCTGAGAGACTCTAAGATGTGGGGTATGTTCGGCGTGGGTTCGCCCCCTACCCAATTTATGTTGCGCGCCCCCTCTTCTCTTAGCCTGATCTGTATTGCGGCGAGCGCCTGGGGCGTCGTCTCTACGCCAGCTTCGGGATGTTGTGAGATGTCCCAGTTTTGGCAGTAGACACAGCGGAAGTTGCAGCCAGAGAAAAACACAGTGCCGGAGGGCACCAGGGGCGCCTCTTCTCCCAGGTGGTGGAAGAAGCTTGCCACCCGCGGCTTGTGGTCCAGGAGGCAGGCCCCTTCCTCGTCGTTCTGTCTACGCCACACCGCCTTTCGCAAAGTATACAACGCCTAAGTTGACGTCTGCCTAGTTCTATCTTCACATCGAGGAAAGAGGCCCTCGGCGGCTCCTTCTTGATCAGGCTTATGTCTGGCTTCTCCTTCTGGCGGCGCCACTCGTCGTCGAAAACTTCGCCTAGCCTCTCGTGAAGCCTCCACAGCTCTTCGTCGCTCATCGAGGCGTAATCCGGCGGCGCCTCCACTCTCGCGGCTATGTGGAACTTCGCCGGCGCCGAGCCGCGCATAACTGAGTAATACCAACGCAACCTCTCCCTTACTACGGGGCTTTCCCAGACCACCACGGCATCCGGCCTGTAGAGCTCCCAGTACACGTATCTCCTACACGTATTTTTAATACCTTTTAGGAGGCGCCGTGGACCTCCTAGCCAAGGGCGCAGAGGCCGAGATATACGTCGTAGACTGGTTTGGGATGAGGGCAGTTTTGAAGTGGCGCAAGCCGAAGAGATACCGAGACCCCGCCCTGGACCACCAGATAAGGAGGCGGAGAACCATAAACGAGGTGCGGAACATGTACATAGCCCATACAATTGGTGTCAAGGTGCCCGCCGTGTACTTCTTCGACCCCGAAAAAACTGTAATAATAATGGAGTACGTAGCTGGAGAAAACCTACGCGAGTTGCTCAACCGCGGCGACTACGGCTACTTGAGAGACGTGGGCGTGTTGGTGGGCAGGATGCACCGCGCCGGACTGATACACGGAGACCTAGCCCCCACAAACATCATACTGTCGCGAGGAGACCTCTACTTCATAGACTTCGGACTGGGCGACATACGGCGGGGATGGACGCGCAGGACAGCCATATTAATGGCAAGAGACGTAAACGTCCTGCTGAGGACGCTGGACCTCTACGGGGACAAAGCCGAGAAGCTGAGAAACCTCTTCTGGACAGGCTACAGGGAGGAAATGGGCCAAAGGGCAAACGCCGTAGAAAAAGAAGTGGCGAAAATAAGAGCATCAGGCCGCTACGCAGAACGAACATAGCCCCAGCCAGCAAATCCACAATCCACACATCCACCGCCGCCTCCGCCGGCGCGACAACTGCGCCGGCGCGGAGGGCATGTTTATAAAGCCGTTTTTTGAGACATGTTGAGGGGGCATTCCGCTGGTGGTGTTGGCGCTGTCTGTCGCCGTGGTTGCTGGCTATGTGGAGGTTTATGTGGAAGACGGCCCCGACTTAGACGGCTTACATATATACGCGTGGGACGGGGGAGAGTGGGTGCCTGTAGGTGTGACCTACGTCCCGGAGTACGTCGACACCTACATAGCCGCCGCTGGGCAGTGGGCGCCGATGCCTTACTACAACATGTCTAGATACATACTGCACATACCCAGAGAGGCCCTTACACACAGCCCGCCGGACACGCCCCCGGCCTAGAGAAATGGACCTGGAGGTGCAGAACGGGACGAGGAAGGCAGCGGTGGAGCTGGCGGTGGGCAGAACACCCATCACTAAAGGAAACTTCACACCAATCACTAGGTACGCGCTAGGCGACAAGCAGCCCAAGACCCCCTACCGCGGGAAGTTCGTAAACCCGCCGATAAGGCCGCCTAAGAACGACGCCGCAACAGAAGCGGACACGGCAAGCTACGCCGTATCGCCAGAGACAGCCATCTACCCAATAGAAAACTTCAGGCCAGCAACCGTAAGTAGCTCCTACATGTCGGCGGACTCAACCCTCTGGACCGGAGTCCTCGTCGACATGTCGACGGCTCAACTAGCCCACTGCACCCTCCTAAAGTCTCAAGAGGGGACACGAAAAGCCAACGGCAACGTAACCGAAGTACGCTGTGGGGGGCTTTGATAAAGACTGGCGGGCCCGGTGGGATTCGTAGGCCGGCTCTCGCCGTGAACCCACGACCTACGGCTTAGGAGGCACGGCGGACCGGAGGCTGGGTCCTCCGCCGCTCTATCCTGACTGAGCTACGGGCCCTGTTTTCCACATGTCTCGTGTTTTTAAGTTTTACAGCGTGTCTAGGGCTCGTATTTGTTGGAGGTCTGTTTCTGTACTTCTTTATTTTTCAAGTGTTTCTCAAGTCTTGGTGGCTTTCTGGGTTTTCATGGCCGTTGTCTTAATCTACCCGCGAGGCGCCGTGTGCCGGCGTTTACGGCCACTGCGTTGTATGTCGGCTATTTATGGGGTTTGTCTCTCTTCGTCGTGTTGTCTCTTTTAGACGACAAAGTGAGGCGTGTGTTGCGGGGACTTGCCGCGGAGTTGGCCTACTTAGCCGTCGTCGACACTTCGATCTTGCCGCCGCGGAGCCTTCTTAGATTCCGGCTTTCTAGAGTAGTTACTCCTGAGGTGGTTTCTTATCTGGCCATGAGGATTGGAGGAGATGAGCTCGACGTTTTGACCAACTCTATGCTGGGGATAAGACTCGGCGGCGTTCCAAGATGCGACTTGCTTATGGAGGTGTTGCCAGAGCTTCATAAGCTGTGCCTAGTCTTGAGGAGCAGGGGAGGAGAGCCTCTGTATAGGGTGTTGCCAGAAGTGGTTGTGCCGTTGGCGATCTCCGCCTCGGCTGCGGGGTTTGAGGAAGGCGACGTGTTGCTGACTAGCTATAGAGCAGCCGCTACAAGGAGGAATACAGACGTCGCCGCCGCGATGAGGTACTTCAGAAAGTGGTATCTCGTCGCCAAGTTTTGAGACTTACGGCTGGAGACCGTCGTGAGTAGCCGATGCTTCTAGTCGCTCTTCGAAACAAGTCTTGACGCATATTTAAAACGCCACGGCGGTGCTGAACGTCGCGTAGCATTCTAATTTTTAAACAAGGGGGAGTCTTCTCTGTGTTTAGACGGGGTGATTGGGTCTTGTTGGTTGAGGAGCGTGGGGGGTTTAGGACTGTGGTGAGGGCGGGAGGCGGGGAGGTGCAGACGGTCAGGGGGTATGTCGATACTGACGCCTAGGTGGGGCGGGGGGGGGGGCGCGGGGGGGGGGCCGGGCCCCCGGGCCGGGGGGCAGGGCGATCCGGCGGTCTTGGGGGGGGCGCCTCATGGCTTTCGGTGGTTTCGTCCATTGGAGTAAGGTTTAGGGCTGTGCCGGCCACGGTTTTCGACGTGATTGAACATAAATTTCGTCTAGGTGCCCAGGCCATATATCCTAAAGACGCAGTTTACATAGTCAAGGCCGCGGCGGTGGGCCCCGGCTCGGTGGTGGCTGAGGCGGGGACGGGCT
>JAEMPK010000163.1:0-2679 GCA_022759345.1 Pyrobaculum sp.
GGTAGGTAGAGTTTTGTCAACAGCGGTAAGTAGCCCCGCCCCAGGAGCCACAGCCTGTAGGCGACTGATAAGGAGCCAGAAATCGTAAATGCGATAACCATGCCCAGCGCACCGTGGGCCTTGGCGAGGAGGTAGATGAGCGTTATCGTAAACGGCGCCGACGCTATGTCAAGCATAAGCGCCTTCGCCGGCTTGTCTCTAAGGGTGAAGACCGTCTTCTCCTCCACGCCCTTCAGCACGGTGTCTGCGTGGAGTAAAATTCCTGAGGCTAGGAGCGCGGCGCCGTTTAGCCAGACGGCCTCTATCAACGGGACGCTTCCGAGCTCCGACGGCCGCAGAAGCGCTACGTACCACTCTGGGCTTTTAGCCATCACAGCTGCCGCGACTAGGTATAAGTAGAGTAAGACTGCCCCGTCTAGGAGGGCACGCCGAAGCTTATTGGCTTCTGCAAGGAGCGAGCCGTACATAAGTGGTACAATAGCTAACGCAGGGTATACCGACTTGCCGATTTGAAATAGGACGTAGTTATAGGAGAGGAGGAGGTCCCCGCCGGCTGCGAACATCGCATATGTGGCTAAGCCGCCTATGAGCGCTGAGAAAAGGCTAAGTGTTTGGTAGGGGGCTCCGCGGAAGAGTTCTTTTAATGTCGAAAGGCGGATCCTCGGCCTGGCCAGCTTCGCGACTGCCGTGGGCAGGGACATAGCTATGTTGATCAACAACACGGTTGACGTCGTGGGGTTTAGCCTGACGATAAACGCGCCGGCCAGCTTCGCGGTCTGGCTTACGTAGCCCAACAGAGCCAGCGTCTTCTGCCGATATATGGACAGGTAGGCGCCGGCTGGCCACGCCGAGAGGATGAGAAGCGTCAAGCCCAGCGCAAGGACTGCGGCGTCGAATTTGCCATATATAGCGATGTAGACGACGAGGGAGGTCCACGCCAAGATGGAGGCTAAGACGCCGGCGCCGGCCAGCTCAGAGAAGCGCTCCGGCTCCTTCGCCAACACGCGTGGGTACCAGCTGGTGACGTATCCAAGGATAGACAGGGCGATGGCGTAGCCTGAGTTGAAAACTGTCAACACCGCAAGCTCCTCGGCTGGCAGACGCCTCGTCACTACTAAGGTATAGATGACGGAAGCAACAAGCGCGTAGACGCCGCCCAGCACCGCAAGCGACCTAGGCCCCAGCTTAACCATCGCAGCCACACCTCCACATGTATTTAACAAGTCGCGCCTTTCTCTATGGCAAACCACGGCGAGTTCTAGGCCTTCACGAACTTCAGCGGCACGTCGCGTCTGGCCGCCACATAATATGCAGTTTAAGACGCCAAGTTTGATGTAAAAAGAGGAGGAAAACTGCAAACCACATAACCACCATATTCGCCCTCCTAATCTCTGAAGCGAGTTCTAGGCCTAAACGCTCCGGCCTCCTGACGCCGCCGGTCTCTCTAAGCCGGGGGCTCTCTCCTCGTGTTATATAAGCCTCTTCCTGTATGCCGTGAGGATGGCTATTATTGTTTTTCCGTCTTTTATCTCCCCAGCGTCTATCATGTCGAGGACTCGGCTGGGCGGGAGCTTCACCACCTCCATGTCCTCCTCGCCGGGGTCCCTCCCTTGGACACCCACATATTGCAGGGCGTCTGTGAAGTAGATTGTTATACGTTCGTTGGAGAGGCCGGGAGTGGGGTAGAAGTCGAGAAGCGGCTCCAGCCTCAGCGGCCTATAGCCGGTCTCCTCCACCATTTCGCGTATAGCCGCCTCGGCGGGGTCCTCCCCAGGCTCCAGCGTCCCGGCGGGCACCTCCAGCGTCCACTGGCCCAGCGCCCCCCGGAACTGCCGCACAAGCAGAACCTCGCCCTCCGCCACGGCGAGCACCGCCACCGCGCCCGGGTGGACGAGGTACTCCCCCCACACGATCCTCCCACCCACCGACCGGGCCCTCTTGACCAGGGTAAACTTTCTACCGCGGTAGATCACCTCCTCCATGAGAGGCGGGACAAACGGGTTTTAAAAGGTCAGCGACCAGAAACCGTCCGCACCCATCGGCGCCCTGGGTATCGTCACTGGAGGAAAAGAGGAGGGGAGTTATTTCTTCTTTTCCCTCCACAACACGGCAGTAGCCAACGACTGCCGCAGGTTAGCCCAGCGAAACGGCTTGAAGCCGCGCGGAGACTTGCTGGGTTACCGGGTTTGAACCGTTATTCGCTACGTCTTTTAATAATGGCGGAGAGACAACTCCAACGAATTACCCATGCGTCAATACAGCAAATGTCTATCACCGATAAAGTTTTTAAAGATGAAGCATCAAATCAGCAGGGCCGGTAGTCTAGCGGAAGGATGCCCAGCCGCGTGGCCTCGAAAGACCCGCGGCGCATACGCCTCGCGCGCGGGTGATCCCGGGAGGGTAACCCCCGGGAATTCAAATCCCGGCCGGTCCACCAATTCTTCAAGCTGTGCCTAGGCGTGTGACTTTACTCTGCAGTGACCATACAGCGGCCGAGTTCGGCGTCTTCGTTTAGGCCCGGCTCTCGCTACGCGTCTCTCTTTCGCGGCTTAGCCAGGTACGGCTACCCGCAGTCTAATTCCTTACGGGCCCGGACCCACTGGGTCAGACCTGCAGAGCGGACTCACAAGCAGGCTGTCTGTGGATATCTGTGGGCCCGCATGTGTTTGGTTTAGTCAT
>JAEMPK010000163.1:2779-4608 GCA_022759345.1 Pyrobaculum sp.
AATTTTATTAGTGCCGTTTTTGGGGGTCCCATGGCTGAGGTTTCTCTCGTCCCGTCGATTGGGCCTTTTGGGGTTGTGGCTGGCATCGTCTTGACTATCTTGGCTGGTCTTTTGATTGAGCAACTGGTGCACTACGTATCGTGGAGGTTTCAGCGGGCGGCCGTGGGCGTCGCCGCGATATTTGCCCCGATCATTACGTCGAGCCCCGAGCTCGCCATATTTACTGTAGCGCTTTTGCAGGGACAGGCGGAGATCGCTTGGGGCTCCATCGTGGCGCAGCCCTTCATGGCGGCTACTGTGATATACCCTATGGTTATAGCCGTCAGCTTGGCGGCTTGGGCGTTGGGGTGGCGGAGGTATAGGTTGCCTCATGTGCATAGAATAGTGGCTGTCCCCCTGTTGGTCTTCACCATACCGCTTCTGCCTATTCTCTTCCTGCACCCCGAGCGCTATGGCATCTACGGCAGGCTATATGGCGTGTTGTTGCTTGTGCTTTATTTTGTATACGCTAAGTTTATGCTTCGTGAGGAGGAGGTGGAAAAAGCGGGTTCTTCGTTGTGGTTGAGGAATCCCGCGCTACAGACAGCGGCGGCGGTGGTGACTATGGCCTTCGGCGCCGAGTGGATGGTGGGCGGCATAAAGGAGCTGGGGGCGTCGCTGGGTCTCGACAAGCTTGCTCTCTCTGTGATACTGGTGCCCGTGGCCACTGTGATACCTGAGTCCGTCGTCGGCATCATATTTATCGCTAAGGGGAGGGACGACGAGGGCGTCGGCGTTATCGTGGGCGAGAAGGCGCTTTACAGCACCTTCTACCCCGGTCTAGCGATGGTCCTCGGCGTCTACAGCCTAGAGCCGGCTGCGGCGACTGCCCTAACCATAGCGATTATTATATCAATGTTCGAGGTCGTGGCCATCTGGTTCGGCTACTTCGGCCTCACAGCCCCCATAGGGCTGGGCGGCTACGTGTATTACGTCGCCTGCTACACGCTCCACATGGCTTGTCCGCAACTCGGCGGCTTCGCCTAGGCGTCGCCTGGCGTTAAACGTCTCTAGAGGTGGCCCTAGCTGGGCCTTGCGTGTCTTGGGATGTTTTTCAAAATATATAAAGTGGTTTTTTAGATAGCCTATGCATCGGGATAAGGCTATCGGCGTTGGTCTTATGGCTGTGGGTGTGATTGGGATTTTGCTGTATGGCTGGCTGGTGTTTTTCTCGCCGTGGCAGGTCTTTATTCTTCAGCTGACGGCGTTTGTGGCGGTGGCCGCCGTCTTGGGCATACTGGCCTGGGTAGGATACGCCCTAGCCACCACACCCCCACCAAAACCCATAGAGGAAATAGAGAAGGAAGTCCAGAAAGCCTTGGAAGAGATTGAAAAGCAGTTAAAAGAGGAGAAACAAACCACATAGTTTTTCAGACTATAGGTTGCCGGAGGCACGAGAGGTGGCGTTGTATTCTGTGCCTACCTCGTAGCTACAGGTAGAAGGCCGCCACTAGTGGTTAGGTTTGTCTGGGTGTTCCTTGAGCGGTTGAGAACGTTTTCCTGTTTTGCCGTAAGGCTTCACAGGGGGCTCGAACAGAGATCTATTGGGGTGTGGAGGTGCTTGTGGGAGGTGTGTCGGAGGTCTTCTGGCTTGTTTTGCTGGGCTCGACGTGTACTGACACGTCTCCTCCTAGTTCTTCTTTGATGATTTTCTCTACTTTGTCTGCAATTTCGTGTGCTTCTCTTACTGTGAGGTTTTCGTCTACTGTTATTGTCAACTCGGCGTGGTATATGTTTCCTGATTTTCTGACTTTTACAGACTTTACGGCGTGGACGCCCGACACAGATTG
>JAEMPK010000163.1:4708-8290 GCA_022759345.1 Pyrobaculum sp.
TTCCTGATTTTCTGACTTTTACAGACTTTACGGCGTGGACGCCCGACACAGATTGGGCTTTTTTCTTTGTTTTCTCAACGACGTGTGGTGGGGCGTAGTCGAGGAGTTCTATAACAGATGACTTGAGTAGTTCAAGGCTCAGTTTTACAAAGTAGATGGTTATTGCTGCGGCGAGCGCTACGTCCAGCGCGGGGCCCCACCTTTTGAACGTCTCTGGGGCATATATTAGCCCAAGGGCGCCGGCTACGAGCGCCGCCAGTATCGCCGAGGACGAGGCGAGGTCTGTGGCGAAGTGCAGGGCGTCTGCCTCCAACGCCTTGGAGACTCCTCTGAAGCGGCGGAGTACTAAGACTCTGTTGAAGTCTATGAATATGGCCACGGCCATCACGGCTATCCCCACTAGAGTCGGCGTGTAGGGCTCCCAATGCGTCACTTTCATGGCGGCCTCGTAGGCTACGAAGACGGCTGAGGCTAAGACGGCGAGGGAGCCGCCGACGCCGCCGAGGGCCTCCGCCTTGTGGTGTCCATATGGGTGTTCTTGGTCTGGCGGCTTTAGGCTAGTCCTCACTGCTAGGTAGGTTATCGTGACTGCGAGGAGGTCCACCGCTGAGTGCACCGCGTCGGCGAGGACCGCCACTGAGAGGCTCTGGGTCCAGGCCCACAGCTTGAGCGTAGTGACGGCGAGTCCCGCAAGGAGGGAGGTAAAGGCCGCCCTCAGTTTATCCATGTCAACGTCTCGCGAGACATCTCTCTGCGGCTGTCTTCAGCTCTTTTGCGAGCTGTGGGTTCTTCATGAGGGCTGTTCCGACGAGGATTCCTTTGGCGTAGAGAAGACAGGCCTTTTCTGCCTCTTCTGGCCGCGAGATGCCGCTCTCCACTATGAACTCCACGTCGCCTCGAAGCGCCTTCGCTATCTCGAAGGCTTTCTGAAGGCTCACCTCTAGGGTCCGTAGATCTCTGGCGTTTATGCCAATTACCACCTTTCCGCCCCAGGTGGCCACCTCCTTGGCGTCTTGTACGTTGTCAACCTCGACGACGGGGGCGAGGCCCAGCCTCTCGGCGTGTTCCGCCAGCTCCATGGCCTTCTCCCGTCCCACAAGCTTGTATATTATCAAGACGGCGTCTGCACCGTAGCCGTAGGCCATCTCCACCTGTCTTTTGTCTATTACGAAGTCTTTCATAAGCACGGGCCGGAAGGCTTTTGCCATGGGTATGAAGCGGTAGTCGCCGAGGAACCAGAAGGGCTCCGTCAACACCGAATACGCCGCGGCGAAGTTCTGCAACTCTGCGAAGTAGACCCAGGGGGGTAGGTCCAGCCTCACAACGCCGCGGGGGGAGGACCTCTTGTACTCGGCGATTATGCCGAAGTCGCCGAGAGCCTTTACAAAGTCGACCAGAGGCGCCGTGCGGGGCGGCGGCGGAGGCTCCGTGGCTAGGCGGAGCTCCACCGTCTTTTTAACGGCGGATAAGAAATCCACAAGTTCGACAAACACCAACCTTATATTTTTAAAGGCGGCTATTCCGCGATGCCATGTTTACGCTGTTGATGGCTTGGGGCTACGGGATAGTCCTCTATCTCTTCTACCTACTGCTTCTGCGGCTGTGGAAAGAGAGAGTGGAGACAGTCCTCGTCGGCCTCTTCTTCGGCAGCCTGACGGCGGCGCAGTTTATCGCGAATAAGCTTGTGGACTACGGGGTGGGCGTGGCGCCGGCCGGCACAGTCATATTTATGACCAACGTCGCCGTGTTGGACGCCATGGCCATCTTCTACGGCCGGCAGTTCGCCCTACGCGCCGTCAGGCTTGGCTTCTTCTTCCAAGCCGCGGTGGCCTTCGCGGCGTGGGCCGCCTCCGTCCTTCCGCCGCCTGTTTGGTTTGCCGATAGAGCCGCCGTTGTGGATTCCGTCATAGCCCCCTCGGCGAGGATCGCCGCGGCTTCACTTACTGCGTACCTCGTGTCTTCTACTGTAGACGTCTACATAGTCACCAAGTGGCCTCGTCTACATATCTTAATGAGAGTCTACAGCTCCTCTCTGGTGGCCCAGGTGGTTGATGCTGCGGTGTTCATCTCGCTGGCCTTTGGGCCGGAGCTCCAGATTATCTGGGGCCAAATCCTTGTGAAGTGGCTGCAGATCCCGCTGGAGGCGTTGCTTATCTACGGGTCGCGGAGGTACGTCTCTGCCCTAACCGGCAAGAACTCTCAACAAGCCTCCAGCCACAGCTAAGGCGCCTATCACGAAGTTCACCAAGACGACGTGTTTGCTTCTGGCGAATTTCAACAACGCATTTATCGTGACGAGGCTTACCACTATGCCTACTGCAAATGCGGCTAGGGCCGTGGACGTCGCCACGGCGCCCCCCTCGGAGAGGTACGACAGGACTGTGGCGCCGAGCCCGGCCACGGGGACGAGCACGAACGATGCTTTAAAGGCCTCGTCCGGCTTGAGGCCGAGGAGCAGAAGAGTGGTTGTGGTAATGCCGGATCTGCTGACGCCCGGAAGCACAGCCAACGCCTGGGCGATCCCCACCAGGGCCATGTCTTTGATCTTCATGTCGTTGAAGGTCTTCAGCCCGGCGGCCGACGTCTTGGCTCTCTGTAGCAGTACCGCGTTGAGGATCACAGCGGCGCCTAGAGCCGCCATGAGCCAGCCGGCGCTTGCGCCTACTAGAAGCCACCTCCTCGCGACGTAGTACAGCGGGATCCCCAAGGCGCCTGTTATTAAGGTCGTTATCAACACGTACGTCAGCCATCTCCGTCCCTCCACGTCGCCTAGGAGGCCCCGGATGATTTTGAGGTAGACCCGCCAGAAGTAGATAAGTGCGGCTAGGACGGAGGCTGATTCTAGAAAGAGGCCGAGGGAGTAGGCGAACTCGGGCGAGGCTCCTAGGAGGTACTGCGAGACGAACATGATCTGTGTCTTGCTACTGACGGGAAGCCACTCGCTTACGCCCTGCACCACGCCTAGTATCAAAGCCGCCGTTATATCCATGGCGAACTGTTATTAATCCTATATAATGTTTGTCAGGTGTTTTCTGTTGTCGCCAATTGCACCAGAGAGAAGCTAAACGCGGCGGCCCCTGCGAGGCAGCTGTATAGAGGCCCCTCGGTCCAGCGGATAGTGAAGGTGGTAGATGAGGTTAGGGCGGCCGGCGCGCCGGTTGCGTTGTACATAATCTCGGCCAAGTACGGACTGGTCCACGAAGACCAAGTGCTGGAGCCATACGACGAGACCCTCAGCGGAAAACCGCCTCATGAGATAAAGATGTGGGCTCGGCAGACCGGCGTCGTGGAGGCCATGGAGAGGCTAGCACAAGTCTCGACTGTAGTTCTGGTGGTTTCTAAGCCCTACTACACAGCCGTCGAGGACGTCGTCTGCGCCTACGACCCCTACGTCCTCTCGCCGTATAAGGCGTGTGGACGCTGGATAAAGACTGGAAACTTCGACAAACACTTGGCGCTTAAGAAGCTCCTATTCGAACTATGGAAATAACACCACATGGGTAAACATCGGCAAAGTGTATACTCCACATCTACGCCGACCAGCGGCCATAAGCTTTAGGCGCTTCGGCGCAGGATACCCTC
>JAEMPK010000111.1 GCA_022759345.1 Pyrobaculum sp.
GCGACGCTGGGCGCCGTGGTGGGGCAACGAGCCGGCGTCTTGAACCTGGGTCTTGAGGGCGTCGTGTATCTCTCGGCGGCTGTAGCCGCCGTAGTGGGGCCGCCTTGGGGCTTTTTGGCAGCTATTGTGGTCGGCACGTTCTACAACCTTCTCTACTACGTGTTGTCGAACGACCTCGCCCTAAACCAGATACTGCTTGGTTTTGCGTTCACCATGGTGGGATACGGCATGGGGTCGCAGGTGGCCAGAGGCGTGGTGGGGAGACCGATAGAGAAGCCGACTATATATGGTATCGAGGTCTTTGTCGCCGCCGTCGGGGTCGCGGTAGCTGTACATCTACTTCTAAGGTCTAGGATTGGGCTGGCTATCAGGGCCTCCGGCGACGATCCCGCGTCGCTGGATTTGATGGGCGTCGACGTATACAGCGTAAGGAGGGTCGCAGGACTTGTGGAGGGCCTCCTCGCCTCAGCCGCCGGGGCATATCTCGTGTTGATGTACTACGGGAGCTGGTCTGACACGCTTGTCATGGGCTGGGGGACTCTTGCCGTCGTCACGGCGATGATCGCGCTCTGGTCTCCGTTGTTGGCGATAGCCGCATCGCTGGTGCCGTCGCTCTTCATCTCGCTTGTGTATATCCTCCAGGGGTATCTTGCGGTGTCTCCCCATCTCTTAAACGTAGTTCCTTATGCCGCCTCTATGGCGGTGTTGGTCGTTGTCCAAGCTGTCATGGGGAAGACACGGCTTAGAACGTTAGCGCCGAGGTGGCTGGCGAAGCCGTACATCAGAGAAGAGCGTACGTAATTCAAAACAATAATATCTTTATAACCTTGCGTGCAATTCTTCTCTTGAACTGAAGAGCATATAGCACAAGCGATAACGTGAACAAAATATTCAACGCCCAAGATGTTGCCCTCAAAACTAGCACCAAGAGGCTCAGATCTATGCGTGGATTCAATGCGCTGAGCATTACGTTTGTGGCGGTCGTATAGAGCAGAGGACCCGCCGCTGGGACCAGAGAAAGCACCAGCGATAAAGACAGCATAAAGCCGACTACGCCGTTCCAAAGCAAAGAAGACGGCTCTGTTGTGACAAGCGACGTAAGTACGAGGGCGTAGGTTGCAGTAATCACTCCGGCGCCGAGATACAACTTCATATCTCCCGTAGTTTCTCCATCAGCCACTCAACGATGTGGCTGTGGGCCGTACCCGGCTTCCTCGGCAACGCCTCTAGGCATCTTTTTATGGACTCCACAGCTCTGGAAACAACATAATTTTTATGTTCTACTGAAATTAGTGGAGTTAAAAATCTGGCCCATAGACGCGACATATACAATAGTTGGCGGCGTACCTGAGGTGCGTATTTTCGCCATCTCGGAAGACGGAAAAAGAGTGGTGGTCGTAGATAGGTCTTTTAGGCCGTATTTCTACATCGACTGTCCAGACTGCGACGCGCACCTAGTCAAGACGTCTCTTTCCCGCGTGGCGCCAGTGGAAACTGTGGAGGTCGTGGAGAGGAGGTTTCTGGGGCGGCCTAAGAGGTTTTTAAGAGTTGTGGCGAAGGTGCCTGAGGACGTTCGGAAGCTGAGAGAGGCGGCGCGCGAAATCCCTGGGGTTCTGGGCGTGTACGAGGCCGACATCCGTTACTACATGCGTTACTTAATCGACAAGGGGGTCGTACCATGTAGCTGGAATGTGGCTGAGGTGGAGGAGGCAGGTAGGCTGGGACACCTCCCTCAATATGTAGTAAAGGAGTGGAAAGGCGTAGAGGCAGGTTTCCCGCCGGCTCTCCGCGTTTTGGCGTTTGACATAGAGGTGTACAACGAAAGGGGGTCTCCAGAGCCGGCGCGGGACCCCGTGATCATGCTCGCCGTCAAGACCAACGACGGCCGCGAGGAGGTGTTTGAGGCTATAGGTAAAGACGACAGAGAGGTCTTGCGGAGGTTTGTGGAGTTTGTAAAGACGTACGACCCCGACGTGGTCGTCGGCTACAACTCTAACAAGTTTGACTGGCCTTACCTGGCGGAGCGGGCGAAGGTGGTGGGGGTCCCGCTTAGGGTGGATAGACTCGGCGGCACGCCTCAACAGAGCGTATACGGACATTGGTCTCTCGTGGGGAGGGCCAACGTCGATCTTTACAACATAATAGAGGAGTTCCCCGAGATTAAGTTAAAGACTCTCGACAGGGTGGCTGAGTACTTCGGAGTTATGAAGAGAGAAGAGCGCGTCCTAATACCTGGCCACGAGATATATAAATATTGGAACGACCCCAACAAGCGGCCGTTGCTTAGGCAGTACGTGTTGGACGACGTCAGGTCGACGCTGGGTCTTGCTGATAAGCTCCTGCCGTTTCTCATCCAGCTCTCTGCGGTGTCTGGCCTGCCGCTTGACCAGGTGGCAGCCGCCAGCGTAGGCAACAGGGTGGAGTGGATGCTCCTCCGCTACGCGTACCGCCTGGGCGAGGTGGCTCCTAACAGGGAGGAGCGGGAATACGAGCCGTATAAAGGGGCCATCGTCCTGGAGCCGAAGCCGGGTCTCTACGACGACATACTGGTGCTGGACTTCTCGGCGATGTATCCAAGCGTGATGATGAAGTACAACTTGTCGCCAGACACTTACTTAGAGCCAGGCGAGCCGGACCCGCCGGAGGGCGTCATAGTCGCGCCGGAGGTGGGCCACCGCTTCAGGAAAAGCCCTGTCGGCTTCGTTCCCCAGGTCTTGCGGGAGCTTGTGGCTCTTAGGAAGGCGGTTAGAGAGGAGATGAAGAAGTACAGGCCCGACACGCCTGAGTACAGAATACTTGACGAAAGACAGAAGGCGCTTAAAGTCATGGCCAACGCGATGTATGGCTATTTGGGGTGGGTGGGGGCCCGTTGGTATAAGAGAGAGGTGGCTGAGTCTGTCACGGCCTTTGCCAGATCTATCTTAAGAGACGTCATAGAGTACGCAAAGAAGATCGGCATAACTGTGGTGTACGGCGACACGGACAGCCTCTTTGTTAAGAAGGGGGGAGACGTGGAGAGACTGATCAGGTACGTAGAGGAGCGGCATGGGATTGAGATCAAGGTGGAGAAAGACTACGCCAAGGTTCTCTTCACCGAGGCCAAGAAGAGGTACGCCGGTCTTTTAAGAGACGGACGGATAGACATTGTGGGGTTCGAGGTGGTTCGCGGCGACTGGTGTGAACTGGCTAAAGAGGTGCAACTGAAGACGATTGAGCTTATCCTGACGTCTAGAGACCTCGCTCAAGCAAGGCAAAGCGTTGTGAGGTATGTAAGAGATGTAATCGAAAAGTTGAAAAGATATGAGTTCAATCTGGAGGACCTCATTATTTGGAAAACCTTAGATAAGGAGCTGGACGAGTATAAGGTCCACCCGCCTCACGTCGCCGCCGCCTTGCTTCTAAAGAAGCGCGGCTATAAGGTCGGCAAAGGCACGACGATAGGCTACGTGGTGGTGAGAGGCGGAGAGAAGGTCTCCCAGAGGGCCGTGCCGTACATTCTTATAGATGACATAAAGGCCATAGACATAGATTACTATATCGAGAAGCAGGTCATACCAGCGGCATTGAGAATCGCTGAGGTAATTGGCGTAAAGGAGGGCGATCTCAAAACAGGTCGGTCTGAAAAGACTTTATTGGACTTTTTGGGTTAGTTTTTCGAAAGTAATTATTTTCATGTCTTCAGGCACTTTAGTCAAGGGGCCTACTCTGGCGGTTATTATCATCTTTACTCCCTTCTTTGCGGCTAGATCTACTATCCTCTGCGTGGTTATTCCGTCGAGAATTATGGCGTATATGGAGTCGCCTGTCGTCGCCAAGAAGTCGGGTAGTTCTCTGACCGGCATCTTCTTCAGTAGCGTCCAATTGGCGTCGTAGACCTCCGCCTCAAGTGTGCCAAGCATCTCTTCTATTTTCTTGGAGATGTCAAAGGGGAATTGAGGCATGGCCTCAGCCGGCTGCACCGTGGGTTGAGGAGGGGGGACCTCCGTCTTTTCTCCTGTTTTCTGCTGTGCTAGCCACTCTTCTAGTGTGACTTTGTTTCTAAGCGCCTTGGCTATCTCCTTTGCGGTTAGCTGTTCCACCTCTTTGCCGGGGGGCGCACGGGCTATATAGTCTACGTGCGCCACCTTCAGCAGTTCTTTCAGCACAAGTTCGCCGCCTTTGTCGCCGTCGATGAAGACTGTGATTGATTTCTTTTTGCTTAGGTCTACTATCGTCTGCGGTATCCCCTTGCTGATGCCCTCTAGAGCTATGACGTTTCTATAGCCGTGTTTCACCAAGTTGACTACGTCGGCTCTTCCCTCCACTATGATTATCGAGTCTGATTTGTCGACGTCGGGGCCCGCCGGCAACTTCTCCGGGCCATATTCAATGACCTCAGCCTTCGCGACGTCCTCTTTTAGCTTATCAATGATCTCTTTTGTGTCCGGGAGGATCTCCTCCTCTATTAACTTTACCAGCTCCTTGGCTCTCTCAACAATTCTTTTTCTCTTCTCTTCGCGTAGGTCTCTAATCTCTAATACCTTTACCGAAGCTGGGTAGGGCCCTACTCTCTCTACGCTCTCGATGAGGGCTGCTACTAAGGCTGTTTCGTATCGGTCTAAGTTGCTCGGTATGTATATCTTGGCTTTGGTCTTGCCGTTTTTCTCGACTATCTCAACCTCTACCCTCCCGACGCGTCCCATCATCTGAAGCTCTCTTAAATCCATGTCTTTTCCAAGTAGTCCTTCTGTCTGAGAGAACATAGCGCCTATTATGTCAGATTTGTCAACGCTGCCGTTTACCTCTATTTGCGCAACGATCATGTACTTAGCCACTATGGTTAAGGCTCCCATGGTTGCCCTCTAGACTCAACTTTAAAATTCTTTTCTCTTCCAATAGATTTAAACCTCAAGCCTCATCTGTAGCGATGCTCAGAATATTACGGCAAGTAGGCGACGTGGTGCACAAGGCGCTTAGATACGCATTAGATTTGACGCAACCTGGCACCCCGGTGTTAGAAATTTGTGAAAAAGTTGAGGCGTTCATACGGGCTAACGACGCAAAGCCGGCATTTCCTGTTAACATAAGCATAAACGAAGTGGCGGCACATTACACAGCAAAGCGAGGCGATGATCTTACCATCCCAAAGACGGGCCTCGTGAAGATCGACATAGGGGCTCATCGCGACGGCTATATCGTCGACGCGGCTGTTACAGTTGCCCTGGGCCCCGTCTTTGTGAATTTGGCAAAGGCGGCAAGGGCCGCCCTAGAGGCTGCCGTAAATGCGGCTAAGCCGGGAGTCAAGGCGTGGCAAATAGGCGACGCGGTGGAACGCGTTATTAAGAACTACGGCTTTAAGCCCGTATATAATCTCACCGGTCATAAGATCGAGCGGTACCTCCTCCATGCCGGCTATGTGATCCCAAATTACCTCGACAAGTCGGCCTCTCAAGCTCTTTCCCCTGGCGATATCTACGCCATAGAGCCTTTCTCAACTAACGGAGAAGGCTACGTGGTAGATGGAAAAGAAATTACGATATTCCGTCTCGCGAGAATGCGGCATAAGGTCTTCCAGCCGTTGATAGATGTGGTAAGCTCTGAGGCGGGGCCTCTGCCGTTTACACCTCGTTGGTTTCCACAGATAGACGATAATACAATTGCTATGGCTCTCAAGGCTGGAGTGTTGCACGGCTACGAGGTTCTTGTCGAAAGGTCAAGAGGTTTCGTGGCGCAGTATGAAGATACCGTATATATAGGGGAGGACTCTGCGGTGCCCTTGGCTAGGACGCTCGATCTGTTGTAGGCCTCTAACGCGGAAAAGTTTTTATATACACAATTTTTGTCAAGCCATGAGTCAGGCAGTATTGACCCAGATAGGAGGCGTACCAGTGCTCGTATTGAAAGAAGGTACGCAAAGAGCATTCGGAAAAGAGGCTTTGAGACTTAACATAATGATTGCCAGAGCCATCTCCGAGGTCATGAGGACGACTCTCGGCCCGAAGGGTATGGATAAGATGCTCATCGACTCGCTTGGCGACATAACCATCACCAACGACGGCGCCACTATACTGGACGAGATGGACGTACAGCACCCCATCGCCAAGCTCCTAGTGGAGATCTCCAAATCGCAGGAGGAGGAGGCCGGCGACGGAACCACCACCGCAGTTGTTTTGGCAGGCGCCTTGCTTGAGGAGGCTCAGAGACTCCTCGACATGAACATCCACCCAACCATTGTGGTGAGCGGCTTTAAGAAGGCTCTCGACGTGGCTATCGACCACCTGCGCAAAGTCGCTGTGCCTGTAAACAGGTCTGATACAGACACGTTGAAGAAGATCGCCATGACTTCAATGGGTGGGAAGATCTCCGAGACCGTGAAAGAGTACTTCGCCGACTTGGCGGTGAAGGCAGTGTTGCAGGTTGCCGAGGAGAGGAACGGCAAGTGGTATGTCGATCTTGACAATATCCAGATCGTAAAGAAGCACGGAGGCTCCCTCCTAGATACACAACTTGTCTACGGTATAATAGTTGACAAGGAGGTGGTTCACGCCGCCATGCCGAAGAGGGTTGTCAACGCCAAAATTGCCCTCCTTGACGCGCCGCTGGAGGTGGAGAAGCCCGAAATAGATGCCGAGATTAGGATAAACGACCCCACTCAGATGAAGGCGTTCCTAGAGGAAGAGGAGCGTATCCTCAAGAATTACGTGGATAAGCTCAAGTCGCTTGGCGTCACTGCTCTCTTCACTACAAAGGGCATTGACGACATTGCGCAGTACTATCTAGCCAAGGCCGGTATACTTGCAGTGAGACGCGTCAAGCGTAGCGACATCGAGAAGCTGGTGAGAGCCACCGGCGCCAGGCTGGTAACCAACATTGAGGACTTAACCGAGGCAGACCTAGGCTTCGCTGGACTCGTAGAAGAGAGACGCGTCGGCGACGAAAAGATGGTATTTGTAGAGCAGTGTAAAAACCCGAGAGCCGTCTCAATCTTGGTGAGAGGCGGGTTTGAGCGCCTAGTGGACGAGGCCGAGCGGAACTTGGACGATGCCTTGTCTGTGGTGGCTGACGTTGTAGAGGAGCCGTACATACTGCCAGCCGGTGGCGCCGCGGAGGTTGAGGCCGCCAAGGCCGTTAGGGCGTTTGCGCCCAAGGTCGGCGGAAGAGAGCAATACGCTGTAGAGGCCTTCGCAAGGGCGCTTGAGGCCATTCCGAAGGCCCTGGCGGAGAACGCAGGTCTTGACCCCATCGACATCTTAACAGAACTGACGCACAAACATGAGCAGCCTGACGGCTGGAGATATGGCCTAGACGTATATCAAGGCAAAGTCGTCGACATGATGGCGCTCGGGCTCATTGAGCCTCTTACCGTAAAGCTTAATGCGTTAAAGGTAGCCGTAGAGGCTGCCTCGATGATACTGCGCATCGACGAAATAATTGCTGCCTCGAAGCTTGAGAAGGAGGAGAAGAAAGAAGGAGAGAAGGGCGAGGAGAAGAAAGAATTCGACTAATTTTTTAGAGGATTTTTCTCGCTATTATCAACACGCCTATCATTATTACGGCGGTCACTACGTCTCTAAGCACGATGAGGTGGGGAAGCATTATAGATATAGACGTCGCAGTTATTACAATCCTGCTGCGCGTCTTCAGGGCGGCGTAGCGCGCCTCGAAGAAGCGCGCCGCGGCGGACACAGTCTTCTTCTCCCTTTTGATGATGGGGTCTTCGATCTGCGGCTCGGTGAGCATTCTGCGGATTAGGTGGTCCTTTGTGTAGAGGTCTTTCAAAACGGCGAAGTAGCCCCTCGCCACCATCTCGGCCTCCGGGTTTTTCACAAGTTTCCGCATCTTTTCCAGCGTCTTTCTATGTATCTTCTCGGCGAGCATTATGCCGAATACGAAGACCGCAACTGCGACGTGCTTAAGAGATGAGTTAGTGAACAGAGCCAGACCGCTCAGAAGCACGCTCACCGATGAAGACGAGGCTAACACTAAGACAAGTCTATTGTAAGCTCTTTCGTGGAGTTCTTGTATTCTATAAGCAATGTAGTCACTTAACATATATCTCCGCCACCCGCCTCTCTATGGTTGTTGAGTAGCGCTTTGCAAGCTGTACAACGGCCATGTTCTTCACCTCGACGTATTTCTCCAGTCTCTTCAACGCGTCGTCTATAGTCGTCGAGTGCATCGTAGCGAGTGTCTGCAACCCTATTTCGGTGGCGACTCTGAATGCGTGAAAATGGTCCTCGTACTGCAGTTCACCTATAAACACCACGTCGATGTTTCTGTTTAGAGAGGCGTAGATCTGCCTCACCT
>JAEMPK010000129.1 GCA_022759345.1 Pyrobaculum sp.
GGGTAAAATACGGCTGGGGTCTCTCGGATTATTTAAGACACTACGGCGAGAAGATGCGCGAGCTTGTCGGAGCCTCAGGCGGTAGTGACCTCATTCTCTTAGACGACGGTGAATTGCTGTGGAGCTACGGCTCCGCATATAGGAACTTGATAAGAGACTTAAGAGGAAGACAGATTGTGGGGGCCTTTAGAGAATTCGACGTGGACACGGCTACTATTCTGTTCGGAGACGGCTTCACCATATACCTTCAGCGTCTATATCTAGCCCCTGCGCCGGCTGTGAAAGCTCCGTTTGGACTAGGTTTTCTAGGCAAGACGGTTGAGGTTATAGTGTTGTAAAAACTAGAAAATTATTCACTCCATGTAAAACAATTGCAGATATTATGCCGCCTCTCCTAAAGGCATATGTAAGTATTACGCCGTATATGAAGTAAAGCGGCAGAAGAGTAGGCAAGCCGTGCAACAGGGCGAAAGCTAAGGAGTTGCCCACGTACCCCACCAGGGGACCTGCCCTCTTTTCTAGTTCGGTATATAGGAGGACTCGGAAGAGGACCTCCTCCACGACAGGCGCTAAGATTACCGCGGTGACGAAGAGATAAGACCGCCACTGTGGACACGTAGACATGGCCTGAATTAAAAAATCGAGAGAGGAGCGGTAGTCGCGGAGCAACGGCTCTAATGCGGCTTCAAGAGCCCAGACGGCTCCGAAAGCCAGCAAAGCCGCCCCGAAATATCTAAGCCTTAGGTAGAGGTAATCTTTTGCGTAGCGTACAAGAGGGAGGAGGACTAGGTAGGCCGCCACCATGGACGAGGGCAGGCCGCAGTAGGGTATAAACAACGCGGCGAGACCCATAGCTATAAACATGGCAGGCAACGCCAACGCAATAACGACAAGACGCATAAATTTATAGCTGTATGATTTAAAAAACGTGATCTACGTCGCCGCGACGGCATCGGGCGGGCGGAGATTCTTTATAGATATATCTAACTGGGAGAAGGTAGAGAGATACCACAAGCCGTTTCTTGTGAACTCCGGCTGGCCAGAGGGACTTACAAAAGGCGTCTTGGACCTGGGTAAGTATATAAACGAACTGTGGGAGATATATAGAGAGGTCTCGGAGGCTGTTGGTAAATCGCAGAGGGAGTTCATAAAGGCGGCGGCTAGGATCTGGCCTCTGAGGTTTATACTGCCGACCCGCGTGGAGGTAGACCAAGCGGCGGTGCGCGAGACGAGGACTTACTGGGAAATTAAAAGCCATATAGAAGATGTAGTTGGGAAGAGGCCCAGCCCCTGGGGCGAGGTCTACGTCGGCTGGGTAGACGCGGAGGTGAGAGGCGACGCGGTGTACATCGGCGGGAAACCCTCGTTGGGCCACACCTACCTCCGCCTACTCGGCGTCCTCAGCCTTTAGAGACCTCTACTCTGTCGCCAAATTTAGAGAGTAAGATCTGTCTCAGTTGCTCAGAGGCGTTTTCCACAAGCGCCGCGGCCCTCTCTCTGTCCTCGGCGCTTGCGTAGATGTGTATGTGCAACAACGGTGCGTCTACTTCAAAGCCCTTGGGGTGAGACTTGACGTAGAGTCTGGGGTCTATCTTCAAGACTTCGCGTATGATCGGCGCGACGTCGGCCTCGGGCACCCCTCTGACTATTAACAACTGCTCGGCAAAATACACCGGCGGGCCTCTCTCTCTGAGCAGAGGCTCTACATAGTTCTCAAATATGGCTTCCATCTCTCGGGGAACGCCTGGTAGCAAAACGACGATCTTTCCCTGGTGTTCATATAAAACGCCAGGCGCCGTGCCCACCGGATTCGGAAGCGGCTTGGCGCCAGGCGGCATCTTCGCCATCTTTTCCCTCTCCGGCGTCATAGGATATCCGCGCGCCTCGTATTTCTCCTTTATCATCTTCAACGCCTCCTGATTAACCACGGGCTCGACCCCGAGCGCCTTGCAGAACGCCAAGTTGGTTATGTCGTCGGGCGTGGGGCCGAGGCCTCCCGTTGAGATGACCACATCCGCCCTCCTCAGCGCCTCTTTAAAGACCTCGACAATGGCGTCCTCCTCGTCGGGCACCACCACAATCCTCTTAACGACGTATCCAAGGAAGGTGAGCTTAGAGGCTAGCCAAGCCGCGTTGGTGTTCACCACGCGGCCAATTAAAAGCTCGTTCCCCACCGAGAGGACCCAGGCCACGCCTTTGTACATCATAAACGGCTACCTGGAGACTTTTATCTCTTCTAGCACAACTACAAACAGCCCAAGTAGCGTGACTACGATGCCTATTGCCTGGAGAGGCAACGCCACGGAGACGCCGAAAATGTCAAACACGGCGGTCCCCGTTGGGCGCTCTCCCAAAACCAGCGCGGCTAGCAACGTGGCTCCGATCGGCTCCCCAAGCGTGCTCGCGGCTATGGTCACGGCGCGGTACCTCCCAAGCAGGTAGTTAAATACGGTGTGTCCCAACATCATGGGGATCGAGGCGATTAGGAGAAACATAAAGAAGGTATGCCAGTCGTAATTCACCAAGTTTATATGTAGCGCGAGACCCACGCCTAGCGAGACAAGCGCCGCAGTTCCATACGCCACCGCCACGTAGCCCAGGGTCCCCACCGACGCCCTCACCACACGCCCAATGGCTAAGTAGGCGGCGAAGGAAAGCGCCCCCACTGCTGCGAGTAGATCTCCCAAGAGGCCCCCGGGGGAGAAGGTGATAAGTATCGCGCCGACCGTCGCAGCCAAGACGCCAGCCGCTGTGGCTCTGTTTATCCGCTCCCCCAAGGACCTGGAGAGGAGCAACATGACTATGGGGTGTATGTTTACAAGCGTCGTGCTGGCCGCCACAGTGGTCAAAAAGAGAGAAGGTATCCAGCTGAGGAAGTGCACTGCAAGAAAAACACCGGAGAGTAAAGAATATGTCAAGTCGCGTCCCCGAGGTAGCTCAAGCCCTTTAACGGCGCCCATGGCAAGCACTATAGATGTCGCAAACGCCAATCTCCAGAACGCAGTTGCGAGGGGGTCGGCCGGCGTCAGCCGGATGAGTATAGAGGCGCTTGATATCGCCAAAACCCCTAGGGGGAGCAACCAAATCACAGAACTCACTCAACGTTTATTTATACACAACGCGGCTCCTCCATGGAGTTCCCCGACGTAGAGCTGGAGGCCCACACAGGCGAGAAGATTTCGCCTGCGCGCGTGCCGAGGGCGGTGGTGTATTTCTTCCCCAAGGCCTTTACCCAAGGCTGCACCAGAGAGACGATTCGTTTCAACGAACTGTATCCAAGGTTTAGGGAAAAAGGCTACGAGGTCTTCGGCGTATCTACGGACGGCGTGGAGACTCTGAAGAAGTTCGCAGAGAAGTACAAGGTCCAGTTCAAACTTCTAAGCGACAAAGACGGGAGACTCGCCTCGCAACTCGGCATATTGCGGCCCACCGGCACGGCGGAGAGAGTCACCTACATACTCAACGACGGTAAAGTAGTTCAAATACTCAGGGGGTTGAGGTCTGCCGATGAACATGCAGACAGAGCCCTTGAACTGATATGAAGATCTACGAGGTCAAAGGACCTTGCCCCGAGCTCGCCGTTGTGTTGAGCAGAGCGGCGGCTGAGGCGGCCCCAGGCGAGGTGTTAAAAATATTGAGCCGCTGGAGGTATGTAGTCAACGACGTGAAGAACTCGGCTAAATACACAGGACTCGAGGTGGTTGAAATTAGGGAGGGCCCCCAGGTAGAGATCGTTGTTAGAAAGTCAACGTAAGCTCCGCCTCTTTTGCAAGGGCGAGGAACGTAAGCGACCCGGCCACCTCCACGCCTGGGAGAGGCTCAATCCCTAGCATCTTCAGAACAGGCTCATCCACATAGACCTTGACGCCGGAGGACAAGCAATGCTCCGCCAGCTCCTCCAGCCTCTTGGCTCCCAGCCGCCTCAGCTTCCATCTTATGTACAGCGACGCCAAAAAGGGCAGTCCGAGAAGTCTAGTCTTCGGCTTTTTGCTGAATATGTAGGCGCCAAGCCCGGTGGCGAAGAGATGTACTTCGTATCCCATGGCCTTGGCCGACAGGGCAATCACCAAGGCGTGATAGGCGCGGGCGATGTCGTTGTCTGAAAGCATAATGACCGCTTTTGGCATATATTAACCCCCCGTTCTGTATATATAGATGACGAGCCAATGCAGGCGGCGATCTGTGACCGGTGACCTGCCGGCTGAAGCCCGCCCTTCAGGTCTGAGAGGAGGTTTTGTATGAGGGGCAACGCGTCCCTATGGGACATCTCTCGCACTTAGGCCTCCTCGCGGTGCACACGTCGCGGCCGAACTGTATAAGCTTGAGGTGAAACTCAAGGTAGCGCTCCGGCGGAAGCCTCTCCATGAACCAGCGGCTTATCTCATCGTAAGTCCTGCCGATTCCCCACCGGCGGGCTATGCGCGTGATGTGGGTGTCCACAGGGAACGCCGGCAGGCCGAGATTGACCAACACCACGTCGGCCGTCTTTTTCCCAACTCCAGGCAGGGTAAGCAGAAACCTCCGAGCCTCCGCAACCCCCATCTCGATTAGCTTCTTCGGCGAGATGTCGTACTTTATAAAGGCCTCTGCAAGCGCCCTTAGGTAACGCGCCCTTTGTCTATGCATGCCAGCAGGCCTTATCAACTCAGCCAACTCCTCCTCAGATAGGTCAAGCAGAGCCTCCGGCGTGATTTTGCCCAGTCTCTTTTTCAAATTCTCCAAGGCCCTAAAGGCGTTTCTGTCGCTTGTGTTTTGGCTCAACACCACAGACACCATCAGCGCGAAAAGATCGCCCTCAGAGCGCCACACCACCGGCGCAATAAACTCGCTTAACCTAAGCTCTACCGCTTTATCTACAAGCTCTATGAATTCATGCGACACGTTTACTAACTCAAGTCCTTATATATTTCTGACGCCGTCTAGACGTGGAGGAGGTTAAAATAACACTGCGAAAGTCAGACTTCGACAGATTCGCGGAGAGGCTGGGGGTCAACCCCGACGAGCTCCTCGCCGCACTTAAGGCCGAGGTAGTCAAGGTGGGGCCTGGGTTCCGCTACGTCGTGGACATGGAGAGCTTCTTCTACTTCGTTATTGGGAGGCTGTACGCGGGGTCCCAGAGGAGGCCCGAGAAGGCTCAGGAGGTCACGGCGGAGCGGTTTGAAGAGGCTCTCAACAAGGCCATAGACCGCCTGGCTGGCGCAAGTGGCTATGCAAAGCTGGCTGAGGTGAGAGACTCCGTGATGCAAGAGCTGGGCATAGGCGAAGAGGAGTTTATAAAGAGGCTCGGCGAGCTTCTACAAGCCAAGAGGGGGCTTTACGTACTGCTTGAGGGAGGCGACGTCAAGGTTCAGATAGGTCCCAAGAAGTACGGCTTCATAAAAAGAATAGAGAAACGGCCAATAGCCGAGGTAATACACTACTAGTACACCCACCGAGTTAATTAGCTTAGGCGTATACATACCCGTGAGTTGCGACATACCTAAGTGGCCCGTGGCCAGCGACGGGTTTAAACTCGGCGGTAAGTCCTGGCTCAGAGCCGTCGACTCGTTGATTAAGCTAACCTCCGCGTTCCCCATGGCCATCCTACTTGGAAGAGCAGGCATGGGCAAGTCACAAGTGGCTTATGAGGTCTGCCGCAGGACCAACTGCATCTACGTCGACCTAACGGAGGTGGGGGAGAGAAACATGGCCAACGTGGTGGCTATCGTGGTATGGAGGCTACTGGCGAGATACGGCGGCAAAGACTCCAAAAACCGTGTGGCGGAGGTGTACAGGAAATTCGGCTACGAGGGGCTTCTCTCGCTCGCCAAGGGCGATCCCGCCTGGACTTTGAGAACGGCGCTAGAGCTGTCAAATACGCGGACGGTGATAGTCCTTGACGAGTTGCTCCCATCGGCGGAGGACCCCAAATTCTTTGAGGTGGCCTACATCTTGCACAGGATAAGAAATATGCACCTCCCCAACGCCTCCTTCCTGGTCACCATGTTGCCGGAGGTCTACGAGAAGATAGTAGAGAGGATACCTCCGCTGGGCAACCTCTTCATACACATAACTGTGCAGTTGCCGGACGTCGTGCCAGAGGAGGAGGTGGAGGACATAGTGTCTGTCTACTGCCCAGAGAGGGCCAGCCTTGCGCGGAAGATACTGGCGGAGAAACCCGACGCCACCGTGCGTGAGTTGTTGTTGGAGCTCAACAACATGCCGTCACGTAGATTTGTGGAGCTTATACCCACGGATTAAGTTCTTATAGGCGGTTTTTCTCTCTTTTATGATCAAGTCGGAGACCGTAAGACAGATACTCGACCACTACAGAGTTATTTGGGCCCTTGGCCATGCCCAGTCGGTGATGGGCTGGGACTCCGAGACCTACATGCCCGAGGAAGGCATAAAGGGACGCGCAGTTGCCAGGGCTGAAATTGCTCAGTTGATTCAACGTTTTATGCTTGATGAAAAATTTGTAAAGCTTATCGAAAGGGCTGAGGAGGAGAAGGATCTTACAGATGTTGAGAGAGGAATTATAAGGACGTTAAAGAGAGACTTGAAGTTCTACCAGAGGGTGCCCCCCGAGGTTGTGAAAGAACTTGCAAAAGTCACATCAGAGGCCTTTGTGGCGTGGCGAGAGGCCAAGGAGAAGGCTAGGTTCGACCTCTTTGCGCCGTATTTAGAAAAAATCGTTGAACTAACTAAGGTGGTTGCAGAGAAGTTGGGATATGAGGAGCATCCCTACGACGCGTTGCTGGACCTCTACGAAGAGGGGCTCACGTCGAGAGACGTAGAGGCCGTCTTCTCCGTGTTGGAGCCCGGCATCAAGACTCTTCTTAATAGATTGGAGTCTCGCGGCTGGCCTAAGAGACATCCCCTGGAGGAGGTGCCGTACGAGAGACAGAAGGTGGAGGCGGCTATTATGGAGGTCTTAGAGCTACTGGGCTACCCAAAGAGCAGGTTTAGAATAGACGTGTCTCCACACCCGTTCACCATAGGAATCACGTCTCCCTTCGACGTGAGGATAACCGTCCGCTATAGAGGCGTCGACTTCAAAGAACCTCTCTTCTCCGCACTGCACGAATACGGCCACGCCCTCTATGAGTTGAACATCGACGAGTCTCTCGCCATGACTCCAGTAGGCACAGGCGTGTCGCTGGGGATCCACGAGAGCCAAAGCCGCTTTATGGAGAACGTAGTCGGCAGAAGCCGCGAATTCGTCGCGAAGATCTCGACGATACTACGTAAACACCTCGACTTCCTGGCCAAATACACCGACGACGACCTCTTCTACTACTTCAACGTAGTTAGGCCGAGTCTCATAAGAACGGAGGCAGACGAGGTGACCTACAACCTCCACATTCTGCTGCGGTACAGGCTGGAGCGCCTCATGATCACCGGCGAGGTCAAGGTCTCGCAACTACCGGAGCTTTGGAACGACGAGATGGAGCGCCTCCTCGGCGTCAGGCCTAGAAACGACGCGGAGGGCGTGCTTCAAGACATCCACTGGTCACACGGCTCAATCGGCTATTTCCCCACCTACACCCTCGGCAACGTGGTGGCGGCCATGATATATTACAAACACGGAAAAATCCGCGAGTTGGTCGCAGAGGGCAACTTCGCCGCTGTGAAGGAGTACCTACGCGAGAAGATACACAGATGGGGCAGCATCTACCCGCCGAAGGAGCTGTTGCTGAGAAGCTTCGGCGAGACGTACAACGCCCACTACTTAGTTAAATACCTCGACGAAAAATACCGCTAACACACTCCACAAAGTCTAGACAGTGCATTACATAAGTCGGTGTTTTCTCGATACTTATCCTCCTTGGCCATGTACGTCCCCCACGCCAGTTCGTAGTCTCTGATCTCCACCTTCGGCAGCAACTCCTCTATCCTCGGCGTGTGGGCGTGGATAAGCCCAGTTGCTCTGGCCAGCTGGATCACGTAGTTGTTCAGCCCCACCCGGGCTCTAAATAAGATGTAGCTAGCCGCGTCGCACGCGTCCCTAAGCTTTACCACCCTGCCGTCGAAGTGGAGAGGTCGCCCCAGCTTTGCGGTCAACTCCGCAGAGGCGTGGGCCGCCAACACGCTAATTATCTTAAACGTCCTCCCTCCGTACGGCACGTGGCGGAGAAACAAGAGATTAA
>JAEMPK010000010.1:0-4360 GCA_022759345.1 Pyrobaculum sp.
TAGTCACCGCACTAGAAAGAATACACAAAGCCATGAAACTAAGAGGATGGATCTAGCTTAGTTTGTGGCGACTTACTATAGGCTCTAGCAAAGCTCATAGCGTTTTTGCGTGTGAGAGGTGTGTTGTGACTGAAATAGGATAACGAGGGGCCTTACAAATTCGTAGATGTTTTATAAATATCTAGGCTTGAATATTGCAAGTTATTCTCATATTAACTTTATCTAGATATGCTCTTTGTTTTATAAATAGAGGCTGTCCTGGGTGCGGGTATGTTTTCAAATTGCCAGTATGATGTTTGAGAAAAATTCCGAAAGATATGGGAGGATTTAACGAGACTTGTCGTGTTTCAATCCTGGAGTTTAGGTAAGAGATATTAGCAATATAGTTTTCACCCCCATGCAGGTGGACCAAGTCTCAACCCTATGGACTGCCGTAAGTGCGGTCTTGGTGTTCCTAATGGTACCTGCCATAGGATTCCTCGAGGCAGGTCTAGTAAGGCGTCGCAATGTAATAAACGGCTTAATGAAGGGGTTGCTCGCCGTCGCTGTGTTTCTGCCCATATGGTTCGCCGTATTTCCCATATACTTCGGTAGCGTTATAAAAGACGGGTTCTACCCCACGGGCGACGGCGTAGGTATACCGATGTATATCTACGCGTTTTACCTCGGCGTCTTCGGGGCTGTCACGCTGGCCCTCATATTTGCCGGGGCCCCTGAAAGGCTTAAATTCAGCGGCTGGGTGTTGTTCGCAGTGTTTTTCTCCGCGGTGCAGTGGCCGCTGGTCGCTTCGTGGATGTGGGGCGGCGGATGGCTTGCGTCGCTTGGCGACATAACGGGCCTGGCGCCGGGCCTAGGGGTTAGAGACTTCGCAGGCGGGACCGTGGTCCACGCCTACGCTGCATTATCTGGACTCATAATAACCATGTTGCTGGGGCCCAGCCTGAGGAGGTATCAGCTAAACGGCGGCGTCAGAGTAAGGGCTGAGTTTGTGTATAAGGAGACAGTGGAGGCTAAGAGGCCGGAGCTCTCGTTGGCCATAATAGGGACCAGTCTCCTCTTCTTTGGATGGTTCGGGTTCAACGGAGGCTCCACACTGGTCGTGTCGGAACAGACGGGATACGCCATTGCGAACACTGCAGTGGCGGGGAGCCTAGGCGGCTTCGTTGCCTTGTTGCTGTCCAAGGCCGCGGAGAGGACGTGGAGCCCCATCATGGCCATATCAGGCGTACTAGGCGGACTAGTTATGATAACTCCCCTGGCCGGCTTTATAGAGCCAGCTCTTGCCTTTGTTGTGGGTATCGCTGCAGGCGTCATAACTTACTACGGCATTAAAATTGTGGAAAGATTCTACGTGATAGATGATCCGGTGGGGAGCCTGCCTGTGCATGGATTCAACGGAATAGTGGGCGGCATGCTGGTGCCTGTGCTGGCGCATCCGAAAATCAGCGGAATGCGCGGCTTAATATACGGCGGCGGCTTCGGGTTCGTGGCGGTGCAGTGGCTCGGCATGGCGTTGGCGCTGGGGTTCGTAGCGGCTACGACGTATGTATTTGTGAGACTGGTGTTGATCAAGTACAGGACTACGCATGAGGAGGAAATAGTAGGACTAGATGCGATAGACCACAAAGTTGGCTATGTCTAGGTGTCTTCTTATAAGGGCGATAATAAGGAGGGAGAAATTGCCTGAGGTTCTGAAGGCGCTGGTGGACTTGGGGGTACATGGCGCTACGGTGTATAGAGAGGTGGAGGGTATGGGAGGCGAAGGCGGCGTCGTTGTGATAGGCGGCGAAATATACGACGTCTTGACCCCCCGCGTCGCTATAGATATTGTGGTAGACGAGAAGGAGGTGGAGAAGGTGGTAAACACTATACTGAAAACGGCAAAGACAGGCTCCGTGGGGGACGGCAGGATATTCGTGCTGTCAGTGGAGCAGGCATATAGAATAAGAACTGGCGAGAAACTTTGTTGATGATAACAATAAGCGACGTGACAAATTCAACAAACTACAAGTCTGCGGTGTAGGAGATAAAGGACTTCATCCTTGCTTATGTATCTTGGTGATGGGGACAGGTGACAAAAGCGAATTTATGCTGGGCTACTTCACGAAATACGGCGTCGGCGGCGTCGACCTTTTGTCTATAGGAGACCTCTACAAAACGCAGGTAAGAGAAATGGCGAGGAGACTGAACCTACTAACAGCAGAGGTCTCAGTGTTGTCTTATAGGTACAAGCTCTGGGAAGCAGATTAAGCAATGGGCCGCGTTCAGCCCTTGGAGCCGGCTAATGCATATGTGTGCTTACGGAATTTTTTCAGACAATAGCCTGTGACCGTCGTATTTAAGCTAATGGAAATTGAAATAATGGTGGATGGCAGACGGGCTGTGTGCCGCCTTCTTATCTCATGGGGTAAGCCGAGCCGGAACCACATGTTGTCGTTTGTGGAGATCTCTCGACGTGACAAGACCAAGGGCTGGTCGCACGGCTCAGGATGGGGCGTTTTGTACGCCAGAAAAGGCAGTTATGGTGTCTACAAGTCCACCAGCCCCATATGGGAGAGCTTTGTCGAGCCGCCAGACGGCTACCTGCTTTATCTCTTCCATTCACGTCTGGCGTCTGTCGGCGCCGTCTCTCTTGCAAATACGCACCCGATCATCTACGGCAGGTACGCAATTGCGCATAACGGCACCATAGACAAGGAGGCGTTCGGCAGGGAGCTGAAGCAACTCGGCGTAGACACACGCACCGGAGGATCCACAGACACCGAACTCTTCCTCAAGGCCTTCGTGGATTTGGGGGGCGAGGTGAAACACCTCCGCCTTCTTGCACGCCTGGCGGCTAAGCACCTAGACCCAGAGGAGCCCCTGCTGAACATGGCAATTGTGGACCTAGAGGCCGCCTCAGCCTACTTCATAACCCACCGCGCCTCTGAGGACCCCCACTTCATCCCGGTGAAGAGGCAGGGGGACGTGCTCATAGCGTCGGAACCTCTCGACGAAGGCCCGTGGAGCCCCATTCCCAACGATTCTCTTGTGATTTTAGACGAGGGCGGCATGAAGACAGAACGTCTATGGTAGTTCCGCTTGCTAGGTTGGCGGTCCTCATAAAGGGACTTTCCCTTACCCTACGGGGCTACCGCGATTTCTTAGAGAACTACCCAGTTGACGTGATCGTGTTTAGGGCGCTAAAAGGCAAAGAGGCTGTATACCCATTTGGTCTCCTGGCGTCTTACGGCGCCGCAGTCCTAGGCGCTGGTATCTACGAAAGGGGGTGTCCCCGGTTTAAGACGCTAGACGCCCTCGTCTTGATGCCTCCTGCTTTTACGCCCGGGCGGCTCAAAAAGGCCGCGGAGTTGCTTAGGGAGCCCAGCTTCATGGACGTCAAAACTGACGTCGAGGTCGGCGGCTTTTCCTCATCGCTACCCGTGGTGGTGGGCTCTATGGGCTCGACACATATAGCCAGCAAGACCGCGCTGGCGTTAGCGCGGGGCGCCGCCCGTGCGGGTTTGGTCTACGGTATTGGAGAAAACGTGTCGACGGTGAGGGGGTACTCAGAAAGACTTACAAGGGGACACCCGACGTTTAAGGAGAGGCTGTTGACGTATTTAACAAATATAGATAAAAAAGGCGGAGTGTTGATACAACAAAGCGTGGAGGACGCCTACGACGAGCTGTGGAATAGGGTTTACAGCGACAAAGACGTGGAGCCGTATCTTGAGGAGGGCAGAATCGGCTTCGAGATAAAGATAGGCCAAGGCGCGAAGCCGGGTCTAGGCGGCGTGGTGAAGATACCTAAAAAACAGGTGGAGAGACTTAGGGCCAAGTACAAGTTCGATGAGGGGGAGCTCGGGAAGAAGTACGTAACGAGATACTCGGTGCCGGGCACTTTTACGGCTGAGATACTGAGGGGCGCCATTAGGTTCATGAAGACGGCTTATCCAAGGGCGAAGATATGGATTAAGCTCGGCCCGTTTAGAGATGCCCTTGACGTGATTAGAATCGCTGCCGAGGAGGACGCCGACGCCGTTGTGATAGACGGCAAGGAAGGGGGGACCGGCATGGCTCCGACAGCCGCCATGAAAGACCTGGGGTACCCAACATTAGCCGCGCTTAAGTTCATAAGACGCGCCCGCGCAGAGGGATACAAGATATCCTTGCTAATAGGCGGCAGGCTTTACGACGGGGGACATGTGGTAAAGAGCTTGGCGCTAGGCGCCTCGTCGACCTACATGGCGCGGCCTTTCCTCATAGCGGCCTTAGCCAGGGGCGAGAAAGGCGTAGAAAACTACATAGAGTCGCTGAAGGTAGAAATACAGATGCTCACGTCGGCCCTCGGCAAATACGACGTAAGAGAAATCAGCTC
>JAEMPK010000010.1:4460-7969 GCA_022759345.1 Pyrobaculum sp.
TTTTAAGTGGAGTGGCTACTGGCCGTTTATGCCAAGTCCCCACCCGGCTGTGGTCGAGTTCGAAAAGATGGTGGCAGACAGGGAAAAGTACAGAAAAGAGCTTGAGGAGTGGGTCAAGTACTCTTGGCGATGGGCCGTTAGCGATAAGTACAGATTCATCTTTAGAGTTCAGGCATCAGTGTTGAGGGGAATAAGGGAGTTCCTCGACTCGCGCGGCTTCGTCGAGGTGCTCTCGCCGGTGATCGGGCCAGTGACGGACCCCGGCATAAGAGGGGCTAAACAAGCCACTATCAACTTCTACGGCGCCGAGTACAAGGTCATGTCGTCGGCGATACTCTACAAGCAGTACATGGCCGCCTCCCTCGGCAGGATATACTTCGTAAGTCCCAACGTGCGGCTGGAGCCTCTTGACAGTATATACACCGGGAGGCACCTTGTGGAGTTCTACCAAGTCGACATAGAGATGTACAAGGCATCGTATATGGACGCCATGGACTTGGCGGAGGACTTGGTGAGCTACGTGGTGAAGTACATAAAGGACCTCCACGGCAAGGAGCTTGAGGAGAAGCTTGGGAGGACGTTGCCCGAGTTCAAGAGACCGTTTAAACGGTACACGCACCGCGAAGCCGTCGAGTTTGTGAACAAGCTTGGCTGCAGAAACCCGCCCAAGGAGGAGCTCCTGTGGGAATGCGAAAAACTGATGTCGGCCCACCACGACTCGCCGTTCTTCGTATATGACTACCCGCGCGGCTCGAGGGGCTTCTATGACCGGGAGGACCCCGAAAGGCCCGGGATCCTCCGCGACTTCGACATGCTCTACCCCGAGGGCTTTGGGGAGGCCATAAGCGGCGCGGAGAGAGAGTACGAGCCCGAAAGGCTCGTGGCCCGCATTAGAGAAGGCGGCGAAGACCCCGCTAAATATGCATGGTTCCTCCAGATGGCCAAAGAGCTCTACCCGCTGCAGACAGCCGGCTTCGGCATAGGCGTTGAGAGACTCACAAGGTATCTGTGCGGCCTAAGAGCCCTCTGGGAGGCACGCCCCTACCCAAAAGTCGCCGGTATCGTCGGCGGACCCTGAATTCTATATTCTTTTTAGCATTTTTAACACTGTAAGCTGTGTATCCGCTGTAGGCAAACCACGGGGTCCTTCTCCGGTTTATTGCATCGACGGCTAGCCTTTAGGCTTATTGTACACTTGTATTGGTTCCTTGTTTACTTTCGGTATGGTTGTTATACGTGATGGTTATGTTGAGGCTGGGAGATGGGCACAGTACTCTATGTATGTTTGACAGATTTTTGGTTATGTATTAAGTAATGTAAGATTTACAATGGTGTAGCTTATGTAGAACTTGGCCGTGGTCCATGCTGTATTTTTTATTGATAACCTCGGTATTTTCTGTATTTTTTACATCACTCTCTGGATTCTTATGTACATATTACCTATATAGCTTGCAGCTTCCGCTAAATATTTAGATGGGTAAAGTTTATATAGCGGAGGATTTCTGTGTTTATGCCGGTAGAAGGAATAGACGTGTGGAGGGTGTTAAAAGGTGCCGGTGTGAAATACGTGAATTTTGTAATAGTGGACATATTCGGGAGGCCGAGAGTTGACGTGATGTCGATAGACGCGGCCAAGGACGCGTTTATAGACGGCATAGCCTACGACGGGTCGTCGATCCCAGCCTACACAACCGTAAACAGAAGCGATTTAGTGGCCGAGGTTGACCCCTCTTCGGTGTATGTAGAGACGTGGAACGGCGGAAAGACAGCCTTTGTCTTCACTAACACCCTTGAGGGGAGTGGCTACTCGATGCTAGACCCGAGAAACGTGCTGAGGAAGACCTTGGAGGACCTCCGGGCCAGGGGGTACGACGTTAAGACAGGCGTCGAGGTGGAGTACTTCATCGTGAGGGGTAACCCGCCTGAGCTTGTAGACACGGTTGGGTACTTCGACGTGCCGCCGCAGACTACGAGAAAGGTGGTGGAGGAGATAATGGACAACTTCGTGGCGGCTGGCATAGGGGAGACCAAGGCCCACCACGAGGTGGCGCCTTCGCAGTTTGAGGTCAACATCCCGTACGGCGACCCCGTGAAGGTGGCGGATTCGATACTGGTCTTTAAGATGATGGCCCGCTCCATCGCGGCGAAGTACGGGTACGGGGTAACCTTCATGCCGAAGCCGTTTTGGGGCATAAACGGGAGCGGGGCCCATACCCACATATCCGTGTGGAAAGATGGGAGGAACCTCTTCGCCTCGTATAAGGAGCCGACTGAGGAGCTGAAGTACGCGGTGGCCGGTCTTTTAGAGAACGCGATCTCCATCTCCGCGGTTGTGGCGCCCACGGTGAACTCGTACAAGCGTCTCGTGCCGCACCACGAGGCGCCGACACGCGTCGTGTGGGGCCTGGGCAACCGCTCGGCGATGGTCCGCGTGCCGTATTACGGCGGTAAGATAAACAGGATTGAATATAGGCATCCAGACCCATCCATGAATCCGTATCTGGCGTTTGCCGTAATCGCCATGTCGGTGGTTGACGGCATATCGGCAAGAAAAACGCCGCCTCAGCCCGTGGCCGACGTGGCGTATGAGCTGGAGGGCGTGAAAGAAACACCCAAGCACCTAGGCGAAGCCCTGAAATACTTCACAGGAAGCAACATCGCCGGTAGGCTCCCCTCTCAGCTGGTGAAGGCCTACGTGAAGGTTAAGGAGGCGGAATGGGAGAGCTACAGCACTAAATACAGCTGGGAGAAGACCTGGAACACAATAACCGACTGGGAATACCAACAGTACCTCTATACGGTCTAAATCCCTGCTTTTGGACAGATCTTTTTAAAGGAGCAAAAGCCCGTGAAGAGTTTCTATGAGCCGCTCGGCACATGCGACGCATCTTCCTCCGTCTTCTCCGGAGAAATACTGCGAGTCGAGGAACTCTCCGCATGTAGCCACGTCGGCAGGCGGATGTTCCATAGCTGTTTTCAACATTGCCGAGAGGGTTTTGACGTAGGCGCCGGGGGCGTAGGGGTCTAGGCCGATTATCCCGCTGAGCAGTGCAGAGACGGCTTGGTAAGCGTGGTAACATGCGGCGCCGTGGTCGCCCTCGTCCAACGCCTCCAGCGCGTAGGCGAGATGCGCGATATGGCGTCTATACCACTCGGCGTGCACCCCGCCTATCCTCTCCATCACCTAAAGGCCTCCACCACGGCGTCTATGCCGAGGTCTCTAAGTCCGGCGCCTAACGCCGCCACTGCAGTTGCTAGGTGACCAAGCGAAGCCTGCACGCCCATGTGGCCTATCCGCATCACCTCGCCCTCCAAAGGCCCCCAGTTGCCGGCCAGCAACACTCCGTACTTCTCCCAGATATGTCTCCTAAGCTGGGTAGCTGGTATGGGGGTTTTGAAGGCGGTGACTGTGGGGCAGGTGCATTCGAGGGTGTGCAGATAGGGCTTGAGCCCAAGAGTCTCCACCGCCCTCCGCGCGGTCAGCCTAGCCGCCTTATGTCTGTGCAAGC
>JAEMPK010000017.1 GCA_022759345.1 Pyrobaculum sp.
GGGGGCCGGTATTATTTAAATAACGTAGATGATTGAGGCGTGCTCGGCGTCTTGGAGGCCGTGGTGGTGAGAGTTTCACATTATCTGATGTCGAGCTTTCGGGCGGGTACCGGCGCGTCTATAGTCGCTAAGAAGGAGGACGACGTGACTAGAGAAGTGGATCTCGTCGCTGAGGAGATGGCGTACCACATGTTGAGAGAGAGCTTTAGAGAGGGCGGGGTTTTATACGGAGAGGAAAAGGGGGTGTACAGATGGGGCGACGAGCGGTATATATTCGTCTTAGACCCCCTGGATGGCTCTCTTAACTACGCGGCAGGCATTCCGATCTTTTCCATCTCGTTGGCCGCCGGCAGATATAAAGAAGGCTCCATCTCCGACTTGGAATACGCCGCAGTCGCCGTGCCGCCCACCGGCGATATATATATAGCAAGTCCAGAACTTGGGGCTCGGAAAAACGGGAAGCCCGTGGAGAGGAGCTTGAAAAGCAACATAGTCTTTGTAGCCGTCAGCAACAGCTTCCCGGAGAAGACTTGTGAAGTCATAAGGAGGCTGGGGCTGAGGGGCCGGAGCCTGGGGACCTCTGCGTTAGAGTTAATCTTCACCGCCGAGGGCGCGGCGAGGGGTTTTGTAGATCTTCGAGGCAAACTTCGGGTTCTCGACGTGGCGGGGGCGTTGACGTTTGGAAAATACGTCCCCGGCTTTAAGTACTTGATACAAGGCGACTTAGTCCCACATGGCCGTATATCTATAATTGCGGGAGACGAGGAGTTCATAAATGCGGCAACAGCCCTTTGACTTCCAAGTTAAAAACTTCCTACTAAACCTCGCAAGGATTTTAGGTACACGGATTGAGAAGATCTTAGACCTCTACCTCTACGTTTCTCCAGATACGGTGAGGATTCTCGAAGTGGTGGAGAAAGGCGGTGAAGTTGTCGGCGTAAGACTCGCTGTAAGGTCTACCAAGAGACAAGATGTGTGGTATTACACCTCCGTAGGTTGGTACGGCGCTAAATGTACATGCGAAGGCAACACGATAGGTGGGAAAATCTGTAGACACATAATAATCGGTATAATGACTTGGAACATGGTGTCATTGTTGAAATACGGCAAAGACATAGACCTTTCTAAACTTACTTGGTTAAACATAGGCGAGAAGGAGATATAGACTCGTCAAGAGAGACAACAACGGGACGAACCTGCCGACAAGCCCCGGCCGGGATTCGAACCCGGGACCTCCCGCTGTCTCGCGGAGGTGTTACGAGGCATACGCGGGGCTTTGCCCCTGGGCGCTCCGACCGGGCTGAGCTACCGGGGCCTTGGAGCTGTGTCTCTTCTATTTTTAAATCTTTTTGAAGCGTCTACAGTTGTCTCTAATGTCGAGTCAGAAGATGAAAGGATCAGCGTTCAAATCCTCTGTCATCGATCCTCTTCTGCCTGTCATCACTGCCTACAGATTGATCACCATATTAAAATCCTTGTGTTAAAGCAAGAGCGCATGTTTCCTGTGGAGGTGAGGGTTTCGCCAAGTAGAGTGTTGAGGGTGGAGGAGGATAAGCTTCAGCTGGGTCAGAGTAGGTTGGTGGGTAGGGTGGAGATTAGGGGCGATGGATTGTACATAGAAGGGCGTCTTGTGACGTTTAGACGTGCGCTTAGGTGCCCCGTTAAGGTTGCAGGGGTTTACCTATGTGGCGGCCCCTACGAGGTTCCTAGGTTCTTCTATAGAGATGTTTTTATGCCGGATCTCGGCGAGTTGTTGAGACTTTCAGAGCTCTATGCCACAGATCGGCTAAACCGCGGCGACTGTCTGGCTGAGTATCTCTACGCCGTGTCCAAGGGGTCTTCCTTTTTGTGGTATATCTATAGCAGAAAAGAAGCGGCGACGCCTCGTAGGTGCGGAGAAGTTTTGGGTGTGTTGAGAGCCCGGGGGTTGAGAGAGCGTCGTGCCTACACGCCGCCAAGATTGGAGGCTCGTGCCTCTGCTCTCCTCGGCCTTTTGAAGTTCGGCGAGGCGTTGAACCTTGTGGACAAGACTTGGTACGGGTTCGCCGTTGCCATGAGATACGGCATATACAGCGCCTTGAGATGGAGGCTTCCGCTGGGGCCCGACAGCTGGCTCCTCCTCTTCGGCATCTACGCCGCGCTGGACCCCGTTGCCGTGCCGGGGGGCGTCGCGGTGGACCTCAGCATCTTGAGGGCTGTGCCCTACGTGGTGGCGCGGGTCATGGGGAGGTGGCTGGTGGCGTTTAGCGTGGCTGGGCTCCGCATAGCCGCCGGCAACTTTAACATGATGGTGGACGGAGGGCGCAAGAGGGCCAAGTACGCATCATGCGACGGGGATAGATGTACAGTGGGCGGTCTTCTCTTCAACCAATGCGTCGATATGGACTGCGGCGTGGTGAGAACCGCCGATTTTGAATTTAAGGGGGCAGTTAAATGCCGAGATTTCGGCACGGCCTTTTTCGCAGTGGAGCCTTGTAGTTAGTGTGTCAATGTATATAAATGACTTGTAGAGGGGGCTTGTGCCGAAGATCCCTGTGAAGGTCGTTACGTTCGACGAAATAGTCGAGTGGAGCAGGAGGCTCGCCGACAAGATCAAGCAGAGCGGCTGGCAGCCTGATGTAATAGTGGCTATTGCCCGCGGCGGCTACGTGCCTGCCCGTCTTCTCTGTGACTGGCTAGGCGTTAGCGATCTTTTGAGTATTCAAGTGGTCCACTGGCCCACTGCGGCGCAGGTGGCGGAGAAGGCGTATGTCAAGTATCCAATCAACGTAGATTTAAGCGGCAAGAAGGTGTTGATTGTGGACGATATCGTGGATACAGGCGACAGCGTGGAGTTGGCTAAGAGAAGCGTTGAGGAGTGTTGCAGGCCGAGGGAGGTGAGGACCGCCGCATTGCAGTTGATAACAAGCGTGGCTAAGTTCAAGCCGGATTACTACGCCATAGAAGTGACGGAGTGGGTATGGTTTGCGTACCAGTGGAACGCGGTGGAAGACGCTGCGGGGTTTATAATGAAGATCGTTAAGGAAAGCGGGAAGACGGAGTGGTGTCTCGACGAGTTAATACAAGCGCATCTCGATTGGTACGGCGGCGAATATGTAGAGAAGAGGTTTGGATACATACTTTATGCCCTAGATATGCTCAGCGGAAGAGGTTTGATAAAGATCAAGAAGTGTAGAGCGGATTAGCTCTTCTTCACGTCGCGGTAGGCAAGTACGGCGACTATATCTCCTTTTTTCACGCCGCCTGGAGGTATTAAGGCTACGCCGTCTGCCTCGGGCTCTGTGAAGCTGTGGTGTTTCGCCTTGATGGGCGTGGCGTAGAGGCCGCCTTCGCCAATCTCCAGCTTGACTCTCACGATCTGCGCCATGTCTCCCGTCACGTCTTGTGTGACTGCGGCATAGTGCCAGCCGTAGCCGGGGGCCTTCACGACGTTGGCCATGTGGCGAAGCACAGGCTCCACTATTCTGACCGTGCCGTGGAGGGCGCTTATGGGGTAGCCGGAGAGGCCAAATACCGGCTTTCCGTCTATCACGGCTATGCTTGTGGGCCGTCCCGGCTTCATGCGGAAGCCCCGGAGTCCTTCGTAGCCGAGCTTGTAGAAATGATCAATCTCGCTGGGACCTGCGCCGCCGGTGATTATCACCGCATCGTATTGAGCTAAGAACTTCTCCACGGCGGCTCTGACCTCCTCATGCACGTCGCTTGTTACCACCTTTTCGCGGACTTCGACATACGGCATAAAGGTCTGTATATACCAAGCAACGAGAGACGCCGTGGACTCAATAACTCTTCCCCTCATCACCAACTCTGCCGCGACTTCGGGATCTATCGGCGGCACCAGCAACTCATCGCCTGTGGCTACAATGCCTACTTTTACTTTCCTATAGGCGTAGAGAGTTGTTATGCCGACGTCCAACAAACCAACTACGTCAAACGGCGTCACTACATAGCCCGTCCTCAACAGCGCCGTCCCTTTACGTACGTAGGAGCCGGGAGGGTCGGCGTTGGCGTACTTTTCAAATTTTCTCTCCACCAAGACGTAGTCCCCCTCCTTCTTGACCGCCTCCTCAGGCACGACGGCGTCGGCCCCCTCGGGGAGGAAGGCCCCCACAGTGACGTAGGCAGTCTCGCCCGGTCTCAACACTAGGTCTCTTTTGTACTGTCCCACGAGGACTGTGCCGACGACTTTAAATCTGCCAGGCGTCGCGTCGGAATTTACGGCATAGCCGTCGTAGGCTGCGCGGGGATGGGGAGGATAGTCGTGAGGCGCCAATACGTCTCTAGCGACGACCCGTCCAGCCGCTTCCCAAACAGCCACTTTCTCCACCTCTTCTATTTTCTTCACCTTGGGGAGCACCTCTGCGACTCTAGAAACTGGGTTTAAGGCTGAAAGATACCGCATAGATCTTAACGAGGTCAAGTTTATATGCATTTGGCAAATACACGTCGGTGATGCCGTCAGGGTTACGGTGAGAGGTGACCGGAGGCGCTACGGCTGATTATACTTATAAACGCGCGTGGCTAGACGCCTTATGGGTAGACGGAGGAGAAGAAAAGTGATTCTGAGGCCTAAGAAGACTTTGCCGAAGATCTTTACGTGTCCTCACTGCGGCGCGCAGCTGGTCACCGTGAAGAAGACGGAAAACGGCTATTTAGTCATCTGCGGCAACTGCGGCATCAGGCACGAGTTTGAGGAGAGACCTGGCTGGATGCCGGTGGACTATTACAACGCTTTTGTCGACCTCTACCTAGAGGGGAAGATAGCCCCGCCGCAGCAAGCCGAGACGGGGGGCGGGAAGGAGGGAGAGGAGGAGAGGGGAGGCGATGAAGCTCTATGAACAGTTGGTAGAGGGGGTAAAGCATTTCACCTTGATAGACCCAGATAAGTCTGTCGACTACCTCAAAATTGCTAAGCTCGCCCTAGAGGCTGGTACAGATGGGATTTTGGTAGGGGGGTCGCTTGGGATCAGCGAAAGCCAGATGGCACAAGTGGTGCGTGACATAAAATCGATTGCTCACGTACCTGTTATCTTGTTTCCAGGGTCGCTTTCGCAACTCACCGAGGAGGCAGACGGCGTCTTGTTCCTAAGCGTGTTAAACTCGCTAGATCCCTACTTCATCATAGGGGCGCAGGTACAGGGAGCCGTCTTACTCGCAAAGCGCTTCCCCAATCTCGAGGTCATCTCCACGGCGTACATCATAGTGGGGGACGGCGGCGCCGCCGGCTTCGTGGCGATGACTAAGCCTATACCGTATACGAGGCCAGACATAGCGGCGGCGTACGCCCTCGCGGCCAACTACATAGGCTTCAAGGCGGTGTATCTGGAGGCGGGTAGCGGCGCGCCGCAACCAGTGCCGCCGGAGATGGTAAGAGCTGTAAGGAGGGCGTTTCCAAGAGTCCTTATAGTCGGCGGCGGCATTAGAAGCGGCGAAGCCGCCTCTGCGATTGCAAGAGAGAGACCCAACGTAATCGTGACGGGAACCTTGGCGGAGGAGCGGCCTGAAAAACTCGGCGAGATAGTGAGGGCGATAAAATCAAGCCTTTAGCTTAACTCTACGCCAGTTTCTCCTGGCAGGAGATCTGGTGACCTTTCTCTTGGTCTTGGCCACTACCCAGACCGGAGGGTTTCGGTTAGCTTTCAAAGCGGCGGCAAGCCGCAACTTCTTGCCCAGCCGCTTATTACGCGCCATGGCCGCATTGATATGAGACTTTAAAAATATTTACAGCCGAAAGTACCATCGCCAGAGAGGCGGCGGAGTACGCCGCAAAACACTACGTATTAAGCGCCGCAGAAGCTCCGGCGTAGGTGTCGAGGTGCAACCCCTCCTCGTAAGGCAAGCTATCGAAGTGGCAATAGGAGAAAAGGAGAGAAGGCCGTGTCCAATTCGCTTCGTGTTGCTCTGGGACAACGGAGATCGACACACGTTATGGTCTCTATGCGTCCAGCCTGGACTTCGTTGAGAGTCTTGAGGACCAGCCCCCGCGGCTCGTCGTGTTGACCCGAACCCCGCCGTAGGCGCTAGGCGGAGATGGTGATAAGCCGCCGAAGGGCGGCGTCAGAGACGGAATCGGTACTCCTTCCGCATCTGGCTGTAGACGGCGGACAGTATCTCCTTTAGGGTGTCTTCGTCTATAGGTATCTTCACTCTGCCGGAGGATGCGAGAGCTATGAGTTGTTGTTCAAGTGCCTCGGCGAGCTCGGGCCGCACCACCTTAATATTGTCGAGCCGCGCCAGAGCCGCCGGGGTCAATATCTTCTTCAAAGCCGCCCGTCTCTGGGCGGCGGCGATCTGGGCTTGACGCTCCAGCTCAGCCCTCTTTTGCATCTCCTCCAATTTCTTCCGCCTGAGCTCCTCTAGCTCCTGCTCTTCGTTACTTAGCTGGTCGAATCCCTCTTCTGCCATTACTCCTTAGGCGGTGCTATATACTTGGCTAGCTCAGGTCTTGTTTTTACAAGTTCTTTAGCTATTTTAGACGCCACCTTATCAACCAACGACTTGCCCTCCGGGGTCAACACCCGGCCTTGCTTAGTCCTGGCTACAAAGCCGGCTTGTTCGAGTTGTTGCAGGATTTTTCTGATTATCGCACCTCCAGCCTTCCGGGTTCTCTCTGGCCGTGTCTTGTCGCCTATCTTGGCCCGGTAACCGTATGCAGTCCTCAAGCTGCCAAGGCCCACTGGTCCGTACAGGTACAGCTTTCGCATTAGCGACGCCGCCCTCACGTACCACCAGTCCGGCGTCATAGGCGACCTTTCTTTATTTGCCCCAGTCTTTACAAAAGGCGCCCAGACAGGGGGTTTAACCTGCGGCACATTTTCCTTTATGTACTTGGCCAACTCCGCGATTAACATATCGGCGGGGACGTCCTTAACCGAAGTCACGGCAGTGCTACAGCTCTTATTTATAAGATTTTTCGTCCCATATAGGGGAAGAGTTTATATACGGACTGTCGGCTATAGGCGTCATGAAGTTCTGCCCCAATGACAGAAGTCTGTTGGTGCCAGTAAGGAAAGGCGACAAGACCGTATTACGGTGCCCCAAGTGCGGCTACGAGGAGGAGGTGTCGCAAGGCGCTAGAAACATATACCAAAGCAGAGCCGCGGTGGAGAACAAAAACCCTGTTATAGTCGTGGCTGAGAACACTGTGAATCTGCCGAAAGTGAAGACAAGGGGGTGCCCCAAATGTGGCCACGACGAGGCGTACGTCTGGGTGCAACAGACCAGAGCCGCTGACGAGCCTCCAACCCGTTTCTATCGCTGTACTAAATGCGGATACACTTGGCGTGAGTATGAGTAATACAGACCCAAGCTGTCTCAGGCTTAAAAACTGAGGAGTCGAGTATATACATGTCTAAGTACGTGCTTACATATCTCGACGCCAAGGAGTTCGCCTACATTGTGGACTCCATCTCTGTCCTCGTCGAGGAGGCCAGCTTCGTCATTAGAAGCGACGGGCTCTTCCTCAGGGCTTTAGACGCCTCAAGGACAGCGATGGTGGATCTTTCAATCCCGAAGGAAGCCTTTGAGGAGTTCCCTGAGGTGGATCAAGAGCTGAGAGTCGGCATGAATTTCAAGGATTTAAAGAAGATACTACGGCGTATCAAGAAGGGTGATAAGATCTCTATGGAGATAGAGGAGGGAAGGGTGCGGATTAAGCTATTAGGCAAATCTGTGAGGTCTGTCACTCTGCCCTCTATCGAGGTGGTGAGCGAGGAGTTGCCCACGCCTAAGGTGGTGTATGCGGCCATGGTAAAGACGGCGAGTGACGTCCTTACGACTGCTGTAAAAGACGCAGACGCAGTCGCCGACGAGGTCAAGATGGAGGCCAACGAAGAGGCGTTTATCATAAGCGCTTCAAGCGACAAGGGCGAGGTGGAGGTGCGTCTCGATAAAAACAGCGAGTTGGTGTACGAATTCGACGTGAAGGAGCCCGCCTCCGCCA
>JAEMPK010000121.1 GCA_022759345.1 Pyrobaculum sp.
GAGAGGGAACCCATCTGGCTTGACCGCCTAGTGATTCGTAAGGTGCCTCGGCTTCAACTACGTCATCGTGGCCGGATACGTAGCCATATTGCTGGGCCGCACAAGAACCACAGACGACGTCGACGTAGTGGACGTCTGTGGCCGGGAACTGCAGGTCTCCGGCCTCTACGTTCCCCATAGTCCGGCGAGCTTGCGCAGTGCACATGCCGCCCGGGTGCTGGATCTACCCGGGATACGACTATGATTAAGCCCGTCACGCTGAAGGGGGCCGAGTTCGTAGCCGCCGTCACGGCATCCTAGAGGGCTACGGCTCATCTCTCCGACCTTTATACCCCAGGTTTATTAAGTGGAGTCGACATCGAGGCGTGGAGTGCAAAGAGATTAGGCTGGATGCCCCGTGGCCGCCTAACCAGGTAAAGGCGCATAGGTTTGTGATCTACGACGTGTTTGAGCCTCCCGACGTGCCCTTCGAGAAGCACGTAATCCGGTTGGTTGGCGCGGTGGAGAAGCCGCTTGAGGTACCGCTTAGGGAGCTGGCGGAGAGGTACCCCTGCGTGGATCTGGTTGCCCCCTTCCACTGCGTCACTGGCTGGAGCGTGGAGCGGGTGGTGTGGCGCGGGGTCCAGACCAAGATCTTGCTGGAGGAGGCGAGGCCCTACGGGCGGTACGCCTTGGCGTGGGGGGTAGATGGCTACAGCGCCTCTCTGCCCCTGGAGGCCCTTCTAGAGGAGACCTCGGTTATAGCCTGGGCCATGGACGGCAAGCCCATCCCCAAGAAACACGGCGCCCCGGCGAGGCTGGTGGTGCCTACGCGCTACGCGTGGAAGAGCGTGAAGTACTTCGGCGCGTTGGAGGTCCTCGAGGAGCCGGTGCCGGGCTACTGGGAGATGCAGGGCTACTCCCTCAACGCCGACCCCTGGCGCGAGGAGCGCTTCGACTTCGGCAACCCCGTGATGAGGGGCCGAAGGGTCTCGGTGTAGCGGCGCCGCCGAGGAGTATCACTTGATTTATAAAGAAAAATAGTTAAAAATATAGACTGGAGAATCTTCATGTCGCGAAACCTAGCGATGGGAATCGGCGTGGTGATAATCCTGTTGATCGCCTTAGGCGCCTACGTTTTTATGTCGAAACCACCTGCGCAGATCTCCACGACGTCTTCTGCAATCACAACTAAGCCTCCCTCCACAACTGCCACATCTACTTCTCCTCAGCCCACCGCCACTACGTCTCAGCTGAGCGGCTCCCTCACCGTGCTGGTGCCCACCGGAGACCCCACGTTGATGCCCTACGTCAGGATGGTGGCTGATGAATTCACTAAGCGGTACCCCGGCGTCAAGATCACCATCCAGCCCGTGCCTTTTGGCCAGATGGTCCAGACGGCGTTGACGGCGTTGCAGAACAAGAACCCTGACCCCGCGGTGATTATATTCTACCCCTCCCAGGCCTCCACGCTCGGGCCCTACCTCATGGACCTAACCCCCTACTTCAACAGCGGGGTTCTGAACTACTCAGATCTGCCCATGAGCGCCATGACGGCGGTAATAATGTTGTCGAGCGACGGGAAGATCACGAAGATCTTTGGGGCGCCGTTTCAGATGGTGTTCGGATACGTCCTCGTCTATCGCAAGTCCATCATAGAGAACCCCTCTCTCCGCGCGGAGTTTAAGCAGAAGTACGGCTACGAGCTCGACCCAGCTACTTGGTCCTCCTGGGACCAGCTCATCCAGGCGGCTGAGTTCCTCCAATCTAAACAAGTGGCGAAATACGCCCTACTGTTTCCCGACGGCCTTCAACAGTCTATCTTCAACGGTTTCATCGGCATATTTTACACATACGCCCTAAACGACCCCTGCGTGGACATACCTAAATTCGGCGGGGCTGCCCCCGCACAGGGCTACTGGGCATACTTCAAGATGACTGAGCAGGGCGTAAACATCACCGTCGGATGCCCCTCCTTCCTCCAGGCCCTTAGGACGTACAAGCGGCTTATACAGTTCCAGCCGCCGATAGACGTGCAGGCCATGGAGTACGACCAGCTCCGCGACCTCTTCCTCACAGGCGACTACGCAATGGTCGCCGCGTGGACCAGCTTCATCCCAATATATAACAACGCCACGGTGTCTAAGGTGGCGGGGGACATAGGCATCGCCCCGCTCCCCGGCGGGAAGTACCCCTACGCCACCGGCCTAGCCCCCACCTTCGTCGGGATTAACCCGTATACGCAGAACCCCGACCTGGCGGCTAGGTTCGTTGCCTTCATGATGTCGCCGGAGATGTACAGAAGAGGCGCGGAGAAAGTCGGCTTTGTGCCTGGCACCATCAGCGGCTTACGCGCCGCCTCTGAGGTGCCGTCTATGAGCTGGGTTAGGCCTTTCATACCGCTCCTCGAGGCGAAGATCTCGCAGACGGATTTGGCGAGGCTCACCCTCGTCAACAGGGTCACCAACTTCTTCACCGACCTACGGCCCTACTTCATAAACGAGGTGGCTAAGTACCTAAGAGGTCAACAAGACGCCGAGACCACCCAACGCAACATCTATCAGACCTGGCAGAATATAGCAAAAATTTCATGAGAGATAAACAAATTCTTTTTTTAGCTCTTCCAGCTATTTTATATCTTTTTTCTTTCACCACATATCCAATTATAAGTAACATAGTACTAAGCTTCTACGAGAGGACCTACGAGGGGTCTCTCAAATGGGTCGGCCTCGGCAATTATCTATGGTTCTTCTTCCGGGACCCCTACGGGGGGCTTATCCTCTGGAACACGCTTTTCTACTCCTTAGCCACGCCGGTCATCGCCGTTACGTTGGCCCTCCCCATAGCCGTGGCCCTGAGGCGGCTGGGCGGCAGGTGGCTAGTCTTGCTGATGTTGCCCGCCTTTGTGCCCCCCGTCACAGCCGCTATGGCTTGGTACCTCATGCTTAACCCCCTCTACGGCCTTGGGTACTACCTGATGCAGTCCGGCGTCGTAAAGAGCAACCCTCTTTCTACCATCTGGACCGTCGTCCTTATCGACGTGTGGAGGGCCCTGCCCACCGCCGTGTTGATAATCTACTCGGGGCTTAGGGCCCTGCCGAGGAGCGTGGAGGAGGCCGCGATGGCAGACGGGCTAGTCGGCGTGCGTAAGTTCTTCGCCATCGACCTGCCGCTCGTCTCTCCGCACATCTTAACCGCCTTTGTGTTGACGGCGTTGACGGGCTTCTTCACCTTCGACCCAATCTACATAGGGACGGCGCAGGTGGGGCCTAGGCTCCTGGACAACCTCGCATACTACAGCTTTGAGAAGTTCGCCTCAGGCGAGTTCGGATACGCCGCCACCCTCATCGTGGTGATGACCGCAGTCGGCACTCTGCTCTCCCTGGCCTACATGAAGGCCCTATCTGCCAAAACCATGCTGAGGCTACCCGGCGTCTATAGGCTCCCCAATAGAGAGGCGCCGAGGGCTCTTCACGCCGCGGTGCTGGCGGCGGCGCTTGCATTCGTCTTCACGCCCCTCATTTGGCTGGCCATAGTCTCTGTGAAGCCTCCTAGAGAGGTCATAAACGTGCCGCCTTCTCTCCTGCCGTCTCGGCTCTCCTTTGAAAACTACGAGGCGGCCTTTACCTCCGGCCTGCCGTTTTTCCTGATGAGCCTCTACGTGTCTCTAATCAACACAGCAGTGACTGTGTTTCTCGCCGCCGCGGCGGCGTATCAGATGAGAGTCCACAACCTAGGCGGGTGGCCTCTCGTGACGTATATCCTCTACCTAATGACGACACCCACTCTGCTCTACATAGTCCCGCTCTACCTAGTGGTGAGGAGCCTCGGCGTCTACAACACCCTCTGGGCCCTCGTCTTGACCTACCCAGTCATGACGCTTCCCTACGCCATTTGGATCCTCTACAACTACTACTCCGGGTTTAACAAACAGATAGAAGAGGCCGCGTTGGCAGACGGCATGACTAGAGTCAAGGCGTTTTTCAAAGTCGTCCTCCCCCTGAGCCGTAGCGGGATGGGCGTAGCCGGGCTCTACGCCTTCCTCTTCTCCTGGGGCGCCTTGGTCTTCCCCCTGGCCTTTACATCTACGCCGTACAACTTGGCGGATCCCCTCAGCTTCAGCGGGGCCCAGACCTTTTCGATATATATAAGCATGTTGATGAGCCCCGTGACCATGAGCTACGGCGAGGTTTCGGCGGCTGGCGTCGTGAGCATAATCCCGCCGCTTATATACCTCATCGCCGTGAGGAACCACCTCGAGAAGGTGTGGGGGGCTCGGTAGTATGCTCCTCCTAAAGGGCTTGAGGAAGTCCTTCCGGGGCTTCACCCTCTACGTGGAGGAGCTGGAGATCCCAGACAACAGCTACGTAGTTCTCCTAGGCCCCTCGGGCTCTGGGAAGACCACCCTGCTTAGGCTCATCGCGGGGCTGGAGACCCCCGACGCCGGCGCCGTGTACATCGACGGCCGCGACGTCACGAAGAGCCCGGTCTGGCAAAGAGACGTGGGGATCGTGTTCCAGAACTACGCCCTCTACCCCCACCTCACCGTATTCGACAACATCGCCATGCCTCTGAAAAATAGGAAGCTACCTAAGGAGGAGATTGCGAAGAGAGTGCGGCACATCGCCGAGATCCTAGGCATACAGAACCAGCTGGAGAAGTATCCACACCAGCTCTCCGGCGGCCAGCAACAACGCGTGGCGTTGGCCCGCGCCCTGGTTAAAGAGCCTAGGGTTCTGCTGTTAGACGAGCCTCTCAGCAACATAGACGCCAGGCTGAGGCTGGAGGTGCGGGGCTTTTTGAAGAGCCTGCAACGGCGGCTCGGCACCACTGTGATCCACGTGACTCACGACCAGGAGGAAGCCATGGCACTTGGAGATCTACTGGTCGTCATAAACAACGGGAGGATAGAGGAGGCGGGGCCACCCTCCCAGCTCTACTCCAGACCGCGGAGCCTCTTCGTCTTCAACTTCCTAGGCCTAAGCAACGTGTTGCCGGCGTCTAGACTAGGGCTCGGCGGCGACGAGCTTATAGGCTTCAGGCCCGAAGACGTCGTAGTCGGCGAGGGGAGATACACGGGGAAGGTGGCGAGGGTGGAGTACCTAGGCCCGTACAAGCTTTTGGAGATAGTGTTCAACGACGTGGTCATCAAGGCCCGCGTGCCTCCTCACCTCGCCGTGGACGAGGGGGCCGTGGTGCGTTTCGACGTAGAAAAAGATAAGATCCTCCGGTTTCCCTCTTAGGCGTGCTCATCCACATACTGGGGTCAGGCGCCGGCGGAAGCCCCGGCTCACGGAGGTGGCGGGCGGCTAACCTAGTGGACACCGGCGAGCATCTAGTGGTCGTGGACTGCGGAGTGGGTTGCCACTACCGGCTCTCAGACCGCGGCCTCTTGACGGAGATAGACTACGTCTTTATTACGCACAGCCACATGGACCACTTCCTGGGGCTGCCGGAGGCCCTCTTCCAGGCGCATATAGAAGGACGTACGCGGCCGCTTTACATCTATGCCCCCCGCGTGGTGGAGGAGGCGACGCGGCTCGTCGCGACTCATCTCTTCAAGTCTCCGCGTTACGAGATCGTATTCCGCAGAGTCTCCCCCGGCGTCCTCCTAGACCTGCCGAGGCTCAAGGTGGAGGCCGCCGAGGCCTGCCACCACACGGCAGAGGAGGCCTACGCCTACCGGCTGAGTGCCGGAGTCGACGTGTTGTTCTCCGGCGACACGGCTCCGCGGTGCGAGCCCGTGAGGCGTCTAGGCGCCGGGGCGGACCTCGCAGTCTACGAGGCCACCTGCAACGAGGAGAACGGAGAAGTCTGCAGGAAATACGGCCACTCCACCACCTTAGACGCCGTAGCAGAGGGCGACGCGATGGGCGTCAAGGAGCTCGTGCTGACCCACATAGACGAGCGGTTCAACCCAACCATATACCAAGACGTGAATAAGTTGAGGAGACAGGTGGTGGTGGCCGAAGACAACATGGTGGTAAAACTTTAGTTAAAGAGGTAGAGGGGGTGTTATGGATTTAGAGCTTGCCAAGGTCCTCGCGGGGGTGGGCGGACTGGTGGCGGCCGTGGGGGTCTTTACCCATTGGGTCACTGCGTTGATAGGCGTCGTCTTGATATACGTGGGCCTCTCCGCATATGTAGAGAAGCTGGGCGACGCCGCCGCCAAAGACAACGCTGTGAAGTGGCTGGTGTATGTGGTCTTCGCCTCCGTCGCCTTCGCCGTGGCTCAGACCGTCGCTGGCTTCTCTCTGATGAGCCTCCACGCGGTTTGGGCCCTCCCTCTGGCCGGCGCGGCGCTGGCCGTGGCTGTGGCCGCCTGGGTGGCGGGGTGGATCCTGCAGGTGTCCTCCGCCTACAGGATGCGGCAGTTGCTTACGCTGATGAAGGACACAACAGGCGAGGGGCTCTTCGGCACCGCCAACACGTTGTATTGGTGGGGCTCTGCGTTGACCATCGTGCTCATCGGCGTGGTCCTCCTCTTCGCGGCATACATCCTGATAGGCGTCGGCTTCCTCACCGCAAAGCTTCAGAAGTAGAACACGGCGGTTGCTTACGGTGTGAGCCGCTACGTCAGGCCACCTTGTTAAGCGGGAGCTTGTCTTCTTTCAACTCTTTTATCAACTGGACGAGCTCCTCAACCGCCGCCTTGAGGATGGCCTCCCCCTTCTCTCTTGAGGCCTTTGAGGGGTAGCCCTGCACCGCCTTTTGATACAGGAGCCGGCTCACCTCTCTGCCGAACACCGCGTATCTAGCTTCCACCCACTCATCTACGTCTCTCGGCACCTCCCGGACTAGGTGGGGGTAGGCCGCCATGACTTCGCTCGTCTCGTCCTCGGCGGCGTGCCCCTCCGGCGTCTCTAGAACTCGTCTTCTAGCCTCCTTAGCCAGGTCTATCCACCAGTTTATCAACACAACGACGAGACTCGTCGTCTTGGCAACCTCCCGAGCGGCTGCTCTCAACATGTCTACGTTGCCGCCGTGTCCGTTGACCACCACTAGGTACTTAACGCCGTTCCGCGCCGCCTCTAGAAACACGTCTTTGTAAAGCCTATAGAGGGTTTCTTGCGATATGGAGATGGTGCCGGGAAACTTATCGAGGACGTAGGTGTAGCCGTACCAAATAGGCGGCATTAGAAGGACGCCGGTCTCCTCGGCGGCCCTCTCGGCGATGTAAATAGCCATAAGGGCATCCGTGCCCAGGGGGAGGTGGGGGCCGTGCGCCTCCACCACGCCCACTGGGAGAAGCGCCACCTTCTTATCCACCTTCTCAAACTCCGGCCAAGTGAGCTCAGCCCACTTCACGACCTCGGCATCTCGCACGTTAATAACATTTAAACCTCTATACATAGTGATATGTGCTAGACCTACTACTGTGGCTTCTAGGCTTTTCCCTCCTGCTGTGGCTCCTGTTGAGCCTCCTCGCGGCCCGCATCGTCAACCCACTCGGCGTGCTTCTAGGCGTGCTCCTGGCGCCAGTCGCCTTCCTAATAGGCGTCTTTCTGACAGGGGCGGCGTTGGCGCTTCTGGCGCTGTCCCTCCCCTGGCTCCTCCTCGCCGTCCCACTCGCGTTGTTTGTGGGGTTCCTCCTTGCCCTCTTCACCCTGGCGGCCCTGTCCGGCACCGGCATCGGCACAGCCCTCCTCGCCCTACTCCTGGCGCTGATAATAGTGGCGCTACTCAGCACCGCGGCCTGGCACACGCCTACGCCTCCCTCGCTCCCCAGACACCTAATGTTCTAAACCTACCAGTAGACGCCTCCGTGGACTTGAGCAACTTGGTGGAGAAGGTTTCTAAGTCTGTGGTTGTCGTCACCACGAGGAGGCTCGAATGGCCGGGCGACGTGTGGCTCGGCACCGCCTTTGCAGTAGACAGCGGCGTCTACGTCACAGCCTAACACGTGGTGGCATCCGGCGGCGGCGTGGCGTTGGTGAGGCCGGAGAGGGAGTGGGGGA
>JAEMPK010000001.1 GCA_022759345.1 Pyrobaculum sp.
CTTCCGCATTCTGCCCACGGAGTGACGAATGCCGCAGAAACCGGTGTCGCGCCGTGTGCTGAGAAGCGGCCTTAGGGAGAGCGGCAGGGCCTTCCGGAGGCGGCGACTTCTTCTAAATGTAGCCTAAGCGCCGTGGGGGTTTCGCGGTAGTAGACCCCGGTCTCTATGTTCCTGAGGAGGCTGGTCTTGACTAGATTCGCGCTGGTGACGACGGCCGAGGCCCCCGCCACGGCTTTTGTGTGTAGCTTGTCGTAGCACAGAACCTCTCCGCGTTCAGCCAACAGCGCAAGCGCATCTGCATGTGGCTTCTCTCTAGGCGGTCTCGAAACCACCACTGCCTTGCCTTCGAGGAGGTGCGCCAGCGCCTCCGCGACCTCTCTGTCTATCCATGGAGACACCAGGTAGACCTTGTTGCCGGAGGCCGCCGCGGCGGCTACGGCCGCGAGCACCACGGGGCTGTTGGGGCCCGTCCTCACCACCTCCACAGACTCCGTCTCTAGCAACTCCTCGGCGAGCTCCGTCAACGCCGTTGACCTCCTGTCGCCTTTGAGGAGCCCAGCCTCGGAGCCGAGCCTAAGCAGAACGGCCTCTATGACGTGTCTATTGTAAGGCTTCTTGACGGGCCTCCGTAGCCCCGCCAGCCTCAACGCCGGGAGGTACCTCTTGGTCACCTCCAGCATCCTGCCTCCCAGCCTCTCCTCCACCTCATCGAGAGAGGTCTCTCCGCCTTTCTCTGCTAGGAAGCGGAGGAGTAGCCTCATGGGGGTCCACCGGGCCAGCCGTACGGCGAGGAGAGAGACGTCTCCATCCGCCACGCGGAGGAGCTGAGGGGTGGGCCGGTACGTCAAGCCCCTCTCTATAGACGCCACGGCGAGCCCCAGGTGCCACAGAAGATCCGCAGTCCGCCTCTCTTCGTCGGCCATCTCCGCCCGCGGCACGCCTCTGCTTATCTTCTCAGCTGCCTGCCTGACTAGGCGGAGGTCGGCGTATGCGACGTTCCGCGCCTCCACGTAGGCGCGGAGAAACTCAAAATCAGACACGCCCCACCCGCCTCAGTTGCTTAAAAATATTCGACGCCGCTACGGAACATTTTTTAAAATGGATGTACGGCGCACACATGGCGACGGTAATACAAGTCCTAGGCCCACACTCCCACTACCTAAGAAGATACGGAGTAGACCCCCTAGACGACGTCGCAACCGCAGTTAAGAAGCTGGCGGCCGCCGCGCCGCACCTCGCCAACTTCCTAAAGGAGGCATCCATCGCGGCGGAGCTCCAATAGACCCCCCGCGAGGGCTCACCGGCCATGTCTGCGGCGCTACTTCTTCTCTGCCTGTAGCTTCATCCCGCCTTCTAGCCACCCCTCGGGGAAGTACCAGTCTTTGACGATGCGGAAGCCGCATTGGGCGAGGAGTCTGCCTAGCCGGGTCTCCTCAGGGGGGACGCCGCGGCGCAGGGCGTTGAAGGTCTCTCTGTCTTCTATGTACTCCACGTATAACGTGTCTCCAGGCTCCATGTATCTGTGCAAGACGCAGTAGACGTGGAGCTCCCATGGGCTCCCCACGAAGCTGGGGCTTAGGTTGAAGACCTCCGCCCACGGGCCGTAGTAAGGCGGCCGGCCGGTGAATACCTTGACGTGGCACAGATGAGAGCCGCCGAACTTCAGCTCTACGTTGAACTCTTCTTTGAACCTCCCTCTTTTGAAGAGGGCCTCAAGTGGGGCGAAGGCCTGTGGAGTTAAATTGCTAAGCACTTATGGCAATGAGCTTTTTTCTGTCTTCCGTCTCTAGGTACATCTCGTTGAGGACCTCTGCGATGTGAGAACCGACAGCCGCCGTCAAGAGTTGCATAACTTCTTCATCTTTTAAGTCGTCAAGTGCGACGCCTACCTTCTTTAAGCTGTATTGAAGATAAAACTTGAGAGGGTCGTCAAGATTGTTAAGGAAGTCTCTGAATTTCATAGGGCTCCAAAGGTAGCGTTATTAATATATTACTGGCGAAATACGACGTGTTGGTCGAAACTACTCGCTGGTGAATTTTTTGATGAGGAGAGGCGCAGCCACGCCGAGGACTATGGCGAGCACCGACGTAATTAAGTCTCTTGCGAATATGACGGGGTCCAGCGAGGGCGCTGAGAGGGTACTTATGAGGAAGAGGATGCCCAAGACGACAGCCACAGCGCTGAGGCCGTAGATCAGCGGCTTCTTTGTGTTCATGAGAGAGCGGAAAAATGCAAGTATTTAATTGTTCGCCGCCCCGTCTTTCTCCCCGTCGCCGGCGAACTTGCGGTGCAGGAAAGGCGCAGCCACGCCGGTGAACACCGCGGCCAGAGAGAGGCCGAGGTCTCTTGCCAGTATTAAGGCGTCTAGAGAGGGGTTAGTTAAGGTCGACACTAGGAGGAGGCCGCCCAACGCCAGCGCCAAAAAACTCAGGACGAGGACAAAGCCCGTCTTCATGTAAGATAGGGCGTTTGTATATAAAAAGATTGCAGGCACTATCTAGATAATAGGAATATAGATTTATAAACTGGTCTTTTGAGTGAGGCGATGGGGAAATTGACTTCGTCTACGACGTTGCGAGACTCGACGAGAGGCTCCTTATAGACGCGCTTAAGAGACTGGGCGCGCGTGTGCGTCTGGTAAACGTCGAAGAGTTCATAGCCCCGGACAGCCTCGGCGCTGTGGGTCTCATTAGGCTGGCGGCGCGGTCCCGCGTGATACCGGCGGCCTACACCTACGAAGCCACCGGCGGCCTCTCTATCAACAGTGCCCAGTCGCTTATAATCAGTCACGACAAGTACCTCACCTACCTCAAGCTGAGGGAGGCGGGAGTCCCCACGCCCCGGACCTTCCTCGTCTTCGGCCTGGAGGCGGCTAAGGCCGTCGCGGAGAAGCTGTCATACCCCGTCATAGTCAAGCCCACAGACGGGTCCTGGGGCAGGTTCGTCAGCTTGGTAAACTCGCCGGAGGACTTAGAGACCTTAATTGTCCAGAGACAGGCCATGGAGAGCGACCTCCACATATACCTCGTGCAGGAGTATATAAAGAAGCCAGGCCGCGACATTAGGGTGACTGTGGTGGGGGACCGGGCAGTGGCGGCCATATACCGCATCAGCCCCGGCGACTGGCGCACCAACACGGCCCGCGGCGGGAGAGCCGAGCCCGTAAAGATAGACCCCGAGCTGGAGGAGGTCGCCGTAAAAGCCAGCAAGGCGGTAGGCGCCTACTACTCCGGCGTCGACGTGGCGGAGTCCGACAGGGGGTACGTCGTCATAGAGGTCAACGGGGTGCCTGAGTTTAAAAACGTCCAGAGAGTCACCGGGGTGGACGTGGCGGCTGAAATCGCCAAACTTACGCTGGAGCTCGCCAAGAGGTAGCTACTCTGGGAAGAGGCCGGGGGCTATTCTCCTCCTCCCTCTGAACCCCTCGGGGCCGTGGTAGAACATGACTTCGGGCTCGTCTACCTTCCAGCAGAGGAACACCACCTCGTCGTCTTTTGTACGTGCTGGGAAGTCCACGATCCCGTTTACGAAGTCGCGGATTATGAAGCCGTTTTCCGCCGCCGCCCTGAGGAGCCACTCCGCCTGTCTCTCCACCTCCTCCATCTCCTCGGGCGTTAGGGAGTCCCAGCGCCGGGCCGCCTCCACCACGGGGAGGAGCAGAGGCTTCAGCTCCCTAATTACCTCGTTGACCTCCCTAACTGTGAAGAGCCTCACTGCCTGGTTTGTTTTGCCATCTTTAAATATTCCCGCAACGCTACCTTAGCCTTCACGATGTGTTTACAGGGGCCACCTCTGTATTTGTAGTCAGGGCACTCGCAATGGCCGACGAAATACCGCGTGCCGGGCCTCAGCTTGAGCACCACCTGGTAGCAAACCTCTTTCTCGGTTTGAGACCTGACGTAGGCCACCGCCACGAGCCAGAGGCCTCGTCTCTCTACGCTAAGTATGTAAACCTCCTCGTCTAGCCTATACAAGGCGCCTCTGGAGACCTCTCTACACAACACGACAACCTCCGCGTCTCTAGATAAAAATTTTTTCAACCACAGAACTAAAGACGGCGCGGGGTTGCACCTCCCTTAAGACCCCCAAGTCGGTAACGGCTAGGTCCACGAGGCCCGGCGGCAACCTGTCGAAGAGGGGGACCTCTACCCTCCTCCCGGCGATCTCCACCTCCACGACTGGCGGCCTAGGCGCGGGGAGGGGCACCACCTTGTAGCTCTCGAACACCGCCACCGTCTTCGCCCCCAGGGCCTTGGCGGCGGCGAACAGCGGAAGAGTTCCCACCTTGTTGACGGCGTAGTCCAGATACCGGCCGTCCAGCCCCGCCACCGCCACGTCGTAGTCGTAGGCCCCCACCGCCGAGTCTGGAATAGGCACGGTCTCCACCAGCCGGGAATACGTGGCGTAGGCCTCCGGGAGCTCGCGGCCCGGCCTGCTCTCGGCCAGATACAGCCTCTCCGTGGATCCTCTACACCTCTCCAAGAGGCGCGTGACGGCTCTGCTGAAGCTTATCGTAACCGCCCGACGGGGGCACTCCACCTCGGCCAAAACCGCGTCGAGCCTCCTCTTGGCCTCCTCCACATACGTCGACACTCTCCGAGCCGCCTCCGCCGCCTCGAAGCCTCGGGCGGCCGCCTCCTTGACCACTAGGTATAGAAAGTCGAGGGAGGCCATGCCGGGCCTTACCTGCCTCAGCTTCTCCGCGGCCGCGAGGGGGTCGGCGGACGAGGCCACCACCTCAACCGCCTTCTCTAGATACCACGTGGCGCCTCTGACCCACTCCCTCTCTAACGCATCCATAGAAGACGCAGTAGAGAGGTTATAAAACTGTGCACGGCGCAGCCGCATCCCCCATGGACTTCTCACGGCTGTGTGCATATAAATACAGGTCAACGAGTCGACGTGTCTCTTGTGGTGAAGAACCTCTGGGTCTTCCGGGGAGGAAGACCGGTGTTGGAAGACGTCTCTTTTTCCGCAAGCCGCGAATTTGTCCTCGTAGGCGGCCCCAACGGGGCTGGAAAAACCACCTTGTTTCTGGCGATACTTGGACTACTGCCCTACCGCGGCGAGATATGCGTGGATGGAGTCTGCGGAGAGGACCGCGCCGCCAAGGTGGGGTACGTGCCTCAGTACATACACGTAGAGGCGGAGGCCACGGTGTGGGAATACGTCTACCTCCCCGCCAAGTTTAGAAGAATCAAGGCGGCGGAGAGGGCGGCTGAGGAGGCCCTCAAGGCCGTTGGGCTGTACGCCCTCAGAGATAGGCCGATCACCGCGCTTTCAGGCGGCCAGAGGCAGAGGGCGGCCATAGCCAGGGCCTTGGCCACGGGGGGCGACGTGCTTCTGCTAGACGAGCCCATGGCGAACGTAGACCCCCAAGGCCGCGTGGAGTTGATGTCTCTCCTCCGCGAGTTGAAGAAAGACAGGACTATACTCATGACGTCTCACGAGTTGACGTTCCCCTCCGACCTGGCGGACAAAGTGCTGTTGCTTAACAAGAGGGTCGTCGCCTACGGCCCTCCCGATGCCGTGTTTAGAGAGGAGATCCTCATGAAGGTCTATCGATACGTCCGCATCGCCAAGACACCCGCCGGCTTTATCTGCGTCACGGAGGACTATGCTCATCCTCATTGAGGCCCTCGCGGCGGCGTCGGCGGCGGCCGCCTTTATCCACGCCTATCTATACGCGCCGTTGTTGTTCTGGCCTTTAGTCTCTCTAGTCCTGTCGGCGGCCGTGCTAGCGGCGTTGAGCCCACTGGCGGTGAGCAGGAGGATGACCTTCCTGGCCCACGCCCAGGGCCACAGCATACTCACAGCAGCACTCGCCGCGGCCATAGCGGCCGCCGCGGCCGCACAAAGCCTCGCCTCCCCCCTTTTCTACCTCGCCACTCTCCTCTTCATAATCGTGCTGAATCTGCTGGTCCTCTTCACGGAGAGTCTTGGGTTTAGGAAAGACGTCGCCACCGGCGTCGTGATGTCTTTTCAACTCACCGCGTCGGTAGTTCTGCTGTACGTAATTAGGTCTCTCTACGCCACGGCCCTAGACCCCCTCTCCATAATAACTGGGGAATATGTATTAATCACCCCTCGTGATGTCTTGATCCAAGCGCCGCTTCTCTTCGCCTCGGCGCTTTTCCCACTCTTCTACGGGGTCAAGTACCTCTACGCGGCAGTGGATGAGATCTTTGCCCAATCCATCGGGATAAATACAAAGCTGCTTGATAGACTTTTTGTGGTAGCCATGTCGCTGGCGGTGGCGGGCAGCGTATACGCGCTGGGGTCGTTGATGCCTGCGGTGCTCCTGGTGTTGCCCGGCGCCGCGGCCTCTAGATACAGCCACAGGCTGACAGAACAGATACCGGTCTCGGTGTCGCTGGCGGTCCTCTCGGCCGCCGCGGCCCACTTCCTCTACACGATACTGCCTTGGCTGTGGCCCAGCGCGGCTTTAGGCCTCGCCCTGCTGGTCCTTCTGGTCGCGGCGCAGCCGCTGAGAAACAAATAAATATGCGTCACGTAAAATAGCTCATGCGGTGGCTTCTGGCGCTCCTGGCGGCGGCGCTTGTCGCCGCCGGGACGTTGACAGACCAGTTCACCTCTCCTCCCGTGGAGGTCTCAGTCATAAGGACGGACCAGTGGCTCTTCTGCCAAGACTACGGCGTGACCATCCAAATCAAGGCGCTTGACCCGGTTACGATAAATAAGGTAGAAGTCACAGCCAAGTTCTTCCCCGAGGGGACGCTGTATCCGCAGATCCAGACCAAAACATTCGACGGCTTCTCCCTACAGAAAGGCGAAGTTAAACAGCTGGTCGTCTCCTTCAACTACTGCCCCCAGAGGCGGGTCGACCCCCTTATCCTGCTTGAGATCCAGATATACCTCCCCAACTCCACGCTTTCGTACAACTACTACATAGGCCGGGTGTTGCCCACCACCTACGAAGACCTGGCCAACTACGCCGCCTCGCTGGAGCAGAGGGTCAAGGAGCTTACGGCGTTGGTGGACCAGCTAAAGAGGCAGGAGGCCGACCTGCAGGCGCAAGTGGCCAACCTAACCGCCCTCCTAGCCGTGGCGAGGATGGACAACGAGAAGCTCTCCGCAGTCCTTGCGCAAGTTAAGGCCGAGCGAGACGCCCTGAAGGCCCAGCTGGATCAGCTTCAAGCTCAGCTGACGGCGGTGAGCCAAGCCAAGGCGGCGGTGGAGGCCCAGCTGGCCGACGCCAAGAGGCAACTAGAGGAGCTGGAGGCCTCCTACGACAAGCTCTCGGGCCAGTACACAGATGCCCAGAGGACCATCGCCGACCTCCAGGCCAAGCTCTCTGAACTGCAGATGCGCTACGACGAGCTTCAGAAGGCAGAGCAACAGCTCAGAGAGAGCTACTTCAGCTTGTCTGCGAAATACAGCGAGCTCAACGGCCGCTACGACGAGTTGAGCAGAGCCTACCAGCAAGCCCAGCAGGAGAAGGCGTTGCTCCAGAGCCGCTACTCCGAGCTCAACACAGGCTTCACATGGGCCGTCAACATGGCCACGGCACTCGGCGTGGCTCTCCTCTTCGTAATTGCGTTGTTTCTCACCAGGAGGAGATACGCGGCGCCGCCACCCGCCGCCCAGACACCATCAGCCACTGTGAAGTCGGCAGTGGTGCTCGAGCCCGAGCAACCCAAAGAGACAACAGTCAAGTGGCCCGCAACTGCCGAATAACCTCGGCTTTTTCTCCAAATCACAACGGCTTCTGCGTTCTATTTACGCCTCCACCTTATCCCCAGTCCGCCGCA
>JAEMPK010000084.1 GCA_022759345.1 Pyrobaculum sp.
GGAGCATGTGGTACTGGAAGACAGGGCACACATCCGGGTTTCCGCCGTATTTACGTTGCTCCTCCGCAGTCGGCCTCCCGCCAGTGAAGGCGTTCATGACCTTCCTCTTCACCGTCTTTTCGTCGTCCGTGGTGTATATCGCCGAGTCGGGATTCGACGCAGACATCTTGCTCTCCCCCGTCAGCGCCATGATGAACTTAGAGTAGAGGGTAGCCGGCTTGGGGTAGCCGAGCACGTCGGCTATATCCCTTGCGAGGCGGAAGTAGGGGTCTTGGTCTATGGCGCAGGGTATGAGGACGGGGGTTGCCTCCTTCCGCAGCTCCGTGGGGAGGAAGGCCACGGCTATCTGCAGAGAGGGGTAGAAGATGAGCCCTATGTTTGTCGAGTCCGTAAAGCCGAAGGTGGCCTTTACGGTGTTCCAGGTCAGCTTCTTCGCAACTTTAACAGCTATTGGGTACAGCGGCTCTATGTCTCTGGTGTCGAGTATTAAATGCAGTCTATCCGGCGTGAAGCCTAGGGCGATTACGTCTAGGGCGTTTTCGTAGGCCCAGCTTGTGGCCTCCTCCAGCTTCATCTCCGGGTCGTCGAAGAACTTCTCGTCGTCGGTGAGCTGGAAGAAAACCTCAAGCCCGAACTTGTCTGAGAACCACTTCAACAGTATCCACGGCACCATGTGGCCTATGTGCACTGGCCCGCTGGGGCCTCTGCCGGTGTAGAGGGCCCAGGGCTTCCCCTCGCCGTGCCACTTCAAAATAGTGTCGAAGTCCCTATGCGCGTAGAAGAAGCCTCTCTTGATGAGGTGGTGAACCTCCCCCGCGTATTTCTCCAGGAGCGCCACCTCGCCGGGTGTGAGGGGCTTGGCGCCGAAGTGCCTCAAGAGCTTGTCGTAGTCGACCCTCCCCCGCACCTCCCAGGGCGTGACTACAAACTCCTCCGCTACACCAACTGTGTCGACTGCCGTCGTTTCTTTTTTTACCCTGTCTTCCACCCCATGGGTGTCTGAAGCTGTGGTTTATTTAAATGCTGAGGACGCCCTTGTCGGCAAGGTACGCCAGCGTTTGGACCCAGCCGGCGAGCCGGCCTAGCTTCTCGGCGGCTTGTGCTCTTAGGCAACGGGAGGCTAGGGGGCATGCGTCGCATGTATATCTGCGGCAGTGGGCGGGGCTGGGGGGTCTTCCTCTCAGCCCCAGCCTAGGCGCCGTCCTCATAAAGTGCTTATCTACGGGCGCGGCGGTAGTGTCGCCGGTGAAGAGTAGGTAGAGGTCAGCCACCTTGGCGCCGACGCCTGGTATGCTGAGTAGCTCTCTCCTGTCGCGGGGCCTGCCCAGCTCTAGATAGCGCTTGACTGCTTGCGGCAGTCTTCTCAGCTGGTAGCTCCGGCCTATCGACGGCGCAACCTCTGCTATTACGGCCAGGTCCTCCGTCTTTGAGAACAAGTCGCGGCTCCACCTGAGGACGTTTGTATGGTAGTTGGTGTTTTGGGTGAGGAACGCCACTACGAATAACAGATCTTCGTCGCCGGGGGAGGTGGAGATGCCGACGCAGTGGCCGTATCTCTCGGCCAGGTTCTGCACCGCGTCGCGTAAGTCGCCTGTGGCGTCGTTTATATATCTCCAGGGGCTGTACCACCGGCCTGATATATACAGGTCGTCGCCTGCCCACACGCCTTTCTTCACGCCGAAGATCTTGACGAACCTCTCGTCGAGAAGCGCCAGCGTTATGCTTGGGTAGAGGGTGAGCTGGAGGCAGTTCATATCATGAAGGCGGGCACTCCGTCCGGCCTCACTGCGCGTATAGGCGTGAGGCCGCGCGTCTTCATCAGCTTCACTACGTGGGGGTATAGGATGACGTACTCCACGTCTATACACTGAGGCAAGTCCGGGTCTATTTCAGCCAGGGCCTTCTCCAGCTTCTTTATGTTTTCATCTGTGGAGAAGCCAAGCATGGCGGCTGGATACACGTCGTGGCACGGCTTCATGCCGCTCTCCACCAAGAGGCGGAGGGCGTTTAGCTGCCTGTAGAAGTAGGCCCCTGGGGAGCCGGTAATTTTTTCAAATTCCTCCGCCGTGGCCCCCTTCAGCGATATCCTCACCACGGCGTTGGGCCTCGCGGCCAGCTCTTTGGCAATTTGTCTGTCTATAAGCGTGCCGTTCGTCTCCACGATGAAGATATAGCCGCTCAGCAGATCCATCACCTTAAGCAGATGGGCAGGCGCTATGAGGGGCTCGCCGCCGGATATCCTAACCTGTTGGAAGCCTCTCCTCTTGGCGATATCCCTAAGCCTCTCGGCAACCTCGCCAGGGGAAAGCCACTCGCCTGCGTCCAGGAGGTAGGAGGTGTTTCTCCACGCCCAACACATGCCGCACCGCAGGTTGCAACCTACTACGTCGGCCGTGGCTATGCCGCCGTACCACCGGTCTGCGCGGAATCTCCTGTAGCGTCTGTACACCTCGCCGCCCTCGGCCTTGACGGCGTATCTCAACACAAGCTCAAGTAGCTTCTCAGGGTTGATCACAAGAGTTACGCCTTGTATATTTATCTCTTTTACTTTGCTTGAAAAATTTCCATAGAAAAGTATATTTACAAATCTCATTGACATATACATGCTTAAGATAAAGCCTCCTAAATCGGAAAAGGCCGCTGCGGTGGAGAAGCTGGGTAAGAGAGAAAAGCCGGAGCTTTACTGGGGCTAAATTTATAACTCAACCATTTTCTGTAGTTGTGTCTGAGGAGAAGAAGGTGGTGCTCACGCGGGAGTATGTGGTTAATTTAAGGAGGGTTTACGAAGTTTCGCGGACAAAGAGGGCTAAATACGCAGTGGGGCTCATCAGGAGGTTTGTGGCTAGGCACCTCAAGGTGGAGCCTACAGCCGTAAAGATAGGACAGAGACTCAACATGGCGTTGTGGTCTCGTAGCATCGAGAAGCCGCCGAGGAGAGTGCGCGTGACTGTGGAGAAACTCAGCGATGGGACGGCGGTGATAGAGTTGAAGGAGTAAATGTTTGACGTCGCGCCTGTTAAAGTCTTTGGGACGTCTTCCGTCGGCGTCTTTCTGGCGACAAACAACTCGGTGACTTTTCTCCCTCCCGACGTCCCCGAGAAGATTGACGACTTGGTGCGGGGCACTCTTCGCACTTCTGTTGCCAGGTTCACCATTGCGAAGTCTCCTCTACTTGGCATATTTATTGTAGTTAACGACAACGGAGTTCTTCTATCGCCGCTGGCGCTGGAGGACGAGGTCAAGCTCTTCAAGTCGCTGGGGCTCAACGTTGAGGTGTTACACACAAAATACACCGCAGTGTCGAATCTCATACTTGCCAACAACAAGACCGCCTTAGTTTCGCCGCTTCTAGAGCCGCCGTTGCGGAAAGTTGTGGCCGACGTGTTGGGCGTGGAGGTCATTGTAGACACCGTCGCCAACAACCCGCTGGTTGGGGCGTTGGCGGTGTTGAACTCAAGAGGTCTCTTAGTCGCGCCTGAAGCGACGGACGAAGACGTAAAGAAGCTCAGCGAGTATTTTAAGGTTAGGGTAGATGTGGGCACCGTCAACAAGGGGAAAAGCTTCCTCAGGGGCGGCATCGTGGTGAACGACCACGGCGCGCTCGTCGGCGATGAGACCGCAGGCCCCGAGCTGATGCGCATAACCCAAGTACTGGGTTAGCCAAGGGGTTAAACTTTTAAGATTCGGGTTAAGAGCACGGCATGCCTAAAATTTACCGCATAGTTGGAGACACCACCACCGGCATGAAGTTTAAAATAGAGGTGACTGCCGAAAAGCCCCACGACGCAGTTGAGAAAGTGGTTTCGCTAATCGGGAGCAGACATAAGCTTAAAAGGGTGCAGATAAGAATAAAAGAGGTGTCTGTGGTGTCTCCCGAGGAGGCGCAGAGCGAGGAGGTCAAGCTTTTGATGGCGACAGATAGAATAATTAGGTATTGATATGTCCCGTCAAGATGTTCAGAAACTCCTTGAGGAGTATCAGCTAATTGGGGAGCTGCTCGCCAGTCTACAGACTCAATACACGACAGTGACGGAGCTTCTTGAGGAGTTGACCACGGCGCTGGACGGCGTGAGGATTTTGAAAAACGGCGGAGAGGGGCGGCTTGTTCACATAGGCGCTGGGCTTTTCGTCAGCGGCACCTTCGACACGAAAGAGGTGCTTACGCCTCTCGGCGCTGGCTACCACGCGTTTCTAGATTTTGACAACGCCGAGAGGATTCTCCAGGAGAGGATTGAGGAATACTCAAAGTTGAAGACGTCGCTTGAGGAGAATATCCAAAAGCTGGCGGAGAGGGCTGAGCAGATACGGCAAATCTTAGAGCGGATTGGCGTAAGGTAAATGTTCGAAAAGCTTAAGAAGACCTTTTCTAAGTTTGTAGAAAGTGTTGTTAGTGCAGTAAAGGAGGATACTTTAAGCGAGAAAGACGTCGAAGGTTTGGTTTCGGACCTTTACATAGACCTCGTGGAAAGCGACGTGGCTGTGGAGGTGGCAGACGCCGTGGTGGACGAGCTTAGGAGGAGACTGGTTGGGGTGAAGGTTCCTCGTTTCGGGGAGCGGGAAGCTGTGATTAAGAAGGCGCTTTACGACTCTCTCCTCAGCGTGTTGAGCGACGTGCCGGACGTCGACTTCTACGAGGAGAGCAAGAGATTGCTTGAAAAGACGAAGCCTGTGTCTGTCATGTTTCTGGGGCCGAACGGCTACGGCAAGACCACGACCCTCGCCAAGCTGGCTTTCCAGCTACAAGAGATGGGGTTTAGGGTGGTGGCCGCGGCGGCCGACACCTTCAGAGCCGGCGCCAGGGAGCAGTTGGAGGAACACGGAAGGCGGGTGGGGTTTAAGGTCGTTGGGGGGTCCTACGGCTCTGACCCCGCCGCAGTCGCCTACGACGCGTTGCAACACGCCAAGTCAAAGGGGTATCACTTCGTGCTTATAGACACGGCAGGCCGTATGCACACCGACGCCAACCTGATGCAGGAGCTTCAGAAGATACAACGCGTGGTTGAGCCGCAGTACTCAATCTTCGTCTTCGACGCGCAACTGGGCAATGAGGCGCTAGAAATTGCGAAGTACTACTCTAAATATGTAAAGATAGATGGGATGATAGCCACGAAGGTCGACGCGTACCCCAAAGGCGGCTCGATCCTCACTTTTATGTACACATTGAGACGACCAGTCTACTTTTTAGGAGTCGGCCAAACCTATCGCGATCTTGTGAAGTTCTCAAAACATGACTACGTCAAGCAACTTTTAGCCTGAGTCCACGGCGCCTCCGCATTGGCATGACGGGTGGTTCTTACTCATCACTCTATAGCGGCTGAGGCGGCCTAAACTTTTAATATATGTACAACTCGTGGAGCGTGGCCTCTCTACAGGAGAAGTTACTAAACTTATGGCGAGACATCAAGTGGGTGGTCTCCACTGCGTCTAAGCCGGACGAGGAGGAGTTCAACTTAACTGCTAAATTTCTCGCGCTTATAGCGTTTATTGCAGGCGCTTTCCAAATAGTTTTTCACGTGGCCGGCGTATATATCAACCATTTCGTGTATGGGACGCCGCTATACACGCTGGGAGACCCAGTCAAGGAGACTGTGGCTGTGCTGGTGTCGATTACGTTGATATTCATAGGTCTCCTGTACCTAATGACTAAACTGAGGTGACGATGACGCAGGAGCGTTGCCCCGTATACACAATAAGCGTGGTGTCACGCCAGGAGTACAACGTAGTCATCGTCTTGAAAATGCGCGCCGAGTCGGGCAAAATTCCCATATACTCAATTATAGTTCCTCCAGAGTCCTTCGGCATATTGTTCATGGAGGGAGAGTCTCTTCCTGCGGTGAACCGCGCCGTTTACGGCGTCAAACACGTGAAGGGCGTGATGCGGGGCATCACTAACGTAGACGAAGTGATGAAAGTTCTGAAGCCTGTTAAGCCGACAGTGGATATCGACGTAAACGACGAAGTAGAAATAGTGGCTGACGTCTTAAAAGGCAGTAGGGCCCGCGTTACTTTCGTGGATAAGGAAAAGGGGGTTGTGAGGGTTGAGCTCCTCGACAGCGCGTTCCCCATGCCTCTTGACCTCAAGATCACCGAGGTCAAGCTCATTAGGAAAAGTCAATAAAGCACTTGCTATATCTTCTAGAAAACTTTTAATACTTAGCCCTTTAGTGAGGCGATGTCTAAGCGCGTCATAGCTGTGCCTCTACAGGGAGGAAAGGTGGCAGTGAATCCACAGTTTCAGGACTCTTTGAAGCAACTTGGCCTTGACCCCAACTCAGTGGTTCAGAAGGTGCAGGAGGAGTTGAAGAAGTACGGCAAGTACCCCATCCAGAAAGTAGAAGTAGAGATTATGTCGCCTACTCGGTATGAGGTCAAGGTGCATCTCCCGCCTGTGGGGGATCTATTACTTAAGCTGTTTGGAAAAGACACCGGCGTCCACGACCCCACGAAGGAGACTTTAGGCAACTTGACCTTTGAACAGCTTGTGGAGATCGCGCTACTTAAGAAGGACGAACTTAAGTCGAAAACTTTGAAAGCTGCAGTGAAGCAACTTTTGAGCACGTGTAAGGCCATGGGCGTGACTGTAGACGGGAAGCCGGCAGAGGAGGTGATGAAGGAGCTAGACGGCGGTAGATACGCAGAAATTATTAATAAATTTGAAAAGTCGTGGTGACATGAGCGCCGTAATCAACAGGGAAGTTTTGTTAACCAAGATTAAAGAGGCCTTAAAGGCTGGGAAACCGAGGCGATTTAGGCAGAGCGTTGAATTGATTGTGGTGCTCAGAGGCGTGGATTTAAGCAAGCCGGAGAACCGTATTAACCTCCTCGTAGAGTTGCCTCACCCGCCTAAGTTGAACAAGATAGGGGCCTTCGCACACGGCGCGTTTGAAGTACAGGTTAAAAATGCCGGCGTCGACGGAGTGGTGACGAGAGATCAGATTGAAGCTCTCTCCGGGAACAAGAGGGCAATTAGAAAACTATCTAAGCAATACGACTTCTTTGTGTCGTCGCCCGACCTCATGCCTCTATTAGGAAGAGTAGTGGGCCCCATATTTGGTCCTAGGGGAAAGATGCCGGAGGTTGTGCCGCCTAACGTAGATGTAAAGGTTGTGGTGGAGCGGCTGAGGAGGGCCGTCAGGCTGAGAATTAGAAACGAACCTGTAATTAAGGTGCGGATAGGCTCGGAGGCTCAGAAACCTGAGGAGATTCTTGAAAACGCTCTGGTGGTTCTTGAAGAGATAAATCGGAAGTTTCCCCTAAAGCAACACTTGAAAGACTTGTATATCAAGAAGACGATGGGACCTCCCGTAAGGGTAAGAGCTTTAGAAGTTTTAGCCCGCTAAAATTATTTAAATAGTCCCCAATCTCCACGTCTTGATGCTTGTCTTAGGCAAGAGGAAGTACGTAAGGTCGAAGCCGTATCCAAAGCACAAGGTTAAGATCGTAGAGGAGGCTGTAGATCTGCTTAAAAACTATCAATATGTATTTCTCTTTGATTTACATGGGTTGTCTTCTAGGATTTTGCATGAGTATCGATACAGATTGAGACGTTATGGCGTTATTAAAATTATTAAACCTACTTTATTTAAGATTGCATTTACTAAGGTATACGGGGGCATACCAGCTGAGATAGCTGAGAAGATAAAAGGCGAGATAGGATTCTTCTTTACTAACTTAAACCCGGCCGAGGTAATTAAGTTGGTAGCTGAAAACGCAGTAAGGCGGGCGGCTCAGCCGGGAGATAAGGCCCCGTTTGACATAGTAGTGCCTG
>JAEMPK010000007.1 GCA_022759345.1 Pyrobaculum sp.
TGGCTCCCCTGGGAGGTGGTCTCGTACTGCGTCGGAGGGAGGCGCAGAGTGGTGTTTCCTACAGCAACGGGAAGCTCGATCTGCCAACGTAGTTCAATCTCCGTCGTGTTGACAGCGACGTAGTAACGCCTCAACGCCTCTATCTGCGCCTCTATTTCCCTTCTCTGCATGTCCATGATGTATGAATAGTTTTGCACAGCTGACTCTACGAAGCCGAGTCGTGGGAGGGCTCTAAGTTGCTCTACACGGAATTTGTCCAGCTCCTCTGCGTACTTCTGCAACTGTGTCCCAACATTGGCAAGGGTTGCTGAGGCGTTGTGTAGCGGCGCGGCGAACTTTGCAACATCGGCGCCGGTCTTGTAGAGGTTGTGCGCCACCTCCTGAAGTTTTTTCGTGGCGTTGAGTATTATTTGCGGCATCGCCTCCCGTAGCTTTGTGGCGTTATGCCTTGTGGAAATGGCTGTGTTGTTAAGAAGAGGCGCCAACTCGCCGAGGCTTCTACTAGTCGTTTCGAGGGTGTTCGCGGCGGAGTCTATTATCGCTATTGACGCATCTACTGTGGATATAAGAGAGTCCACCACCCCACGCAAGGCGTAGAGCCGGCTCTGCACAGAGTCGAGGACCGCAACCGCTGTCTCAACGGATTGCCTAGCCTGGGGCACGCCGCTGACGTTCAAGGCCGAGAGTCTCCTCTTTGCGTCTTCGACGTTTCTAATAGCCTCGTCAAGCGTCTCTCTGGCGTTGAGTAAATTCTTCCTTATTGTGTAGAGTTGCGTCTGCGTGTCGTGTAGGCTTTTCAACGCCTCCGCCGCGGCGGCCTTGTAGGAATAAAGCGCCGAGGATTGTACCTCCAGCAGATTGGCCGCGGTGATCAACGCAGTGTATTGGTAATCCACGAGGAGGAGGCTTTGGTTTAGAGCCTCCGCGACGCCATTTGCGGCGTCGCCGAGGGCGAGGATCTGCATCCTCAAGGCCTCTAGGGCGTACGTGGATGTGTTTAGGGCGGCGGCTCCCTGCCTCAGCGCAGTCCCGGTCAGGTTTAGGATTTGTATTAGCTGGGTTAAGTTCTGAAGCTGGCTATAAACCGTGTCTGTGAAAAGAGAGATAGCCCTTGTGAAATTCCTAATTTGCGTATAAGTAACGTTGAGCTCCTCCTCTCTTTTCGCCAGCGCTGTCAACGTGTCGTTCAACCTGAGGGTTGCGGTTACGGTGACCGAGGGCATCCTCACCGCGCCGAAGCTTCCGAACTGGTTGACTCTAAACTTAATGCGGAAGTCCGTGTAGTTGGTCACGAAGAGAGTCCAGTAGTACACCGTGGTGCCTGAGATCTGTGTGATTGACGTCGGCGACGTCTCATAGAGAACAGTTATTTTATCGTCCACAGGTACGGAAACCACTACTAAGGCCGAAAGCGGCAGAAGGACACGTATGCCGAGGTCAAGCTCGATTACTGTGTCTTTGTTCGCCTTGAGTACCCCCTCCGTCAAAGTCCCGTTTATGTAATGCAGATTGACGTCCACGGCCAGGAAAGGCGGGTAGACGACGCCGGTTTCTCGCTCAACCACCGCCGCCGAGTAAGGCGGCAGGACGACGCCGGAGACGTTCAGCGGCCGCGGGCTGTTGTTTACCAATACGTCGCGTAGCTTGACATTCATATCCGTCTTGCCGTCTGGCTTTACGACGTAGGTTACCACTACAGTAGACGCCAACAAGAGCTCAGCCGCTAGCAAGAGAAGGAGGAGACTCCTCATAGCCCTATTAGTTCGTCGATGTGTTTCAGTTTCTCATACACAGCGGCGGCCCGCTCTATGTCCGCCTTGAACTCTCTACGCGGCGGCTCCACTGAGTCGTAGACGCGTCCTGCGCGCATGTATACAATCCGCGTCGCAACCCGCGCCACGTCGGGGTCGTGGGTCGCCATAAACACTGTGGTCTTCATAAGCCTGTTGACGACGTGTATGAGTCCAAGCACCACCGAGGCGTTGTCTAGGTCTATGTTGGAGGTGGGCTCGTCCAGCACCAGGATGGGCGGATTCGTGGCGAGTGCCCGAGCCAAGGCGGTCCTCTGTTGCATGCCGCCGGACATCTGATGTGGATACAGACGCGCCGCCCCCTCCAAACCCACTAACTCCAGCAGAACCCGCGCCCGTAGCAGAGCCAGCTCCTTCTTGACGCCGAGCGCCATGAGGGGGAGCGTCACGTTCTCTTCCGCCGTTAGGTAGGGCACTAGGTTGTAGCTCTGGAAGAGGTAGCCCACGTTCTTCAGCCTGAACTTCTCCAGCTTGCTTTCCGGCAGTTTAGTGACGTCGACCCCCATGACGTGCACCTCTCCGCTCGTCGGTCTGTCGAGCGCCGCAATTATGTTGAGCAGTGTCGTCTTCCCCGACCCCGAGGGGCCCATAAGCGCCACCACCTCCCCCGGCGCCACCTCCAGCGACACGTTGTCTAACGCCACGGTCCTCACCGCACCGTTGCCGTATATCTTCGAGACGTTGCGTAGCCTCACCGCCATAGTTGCATAATCTCTAGAGGCCTGAGCCTTGCCACTTTGTACATCGGCGAGACTGCGCCTATGAGCGCCACGGCGAGGGAGGTCGCCATGCCGAGCGCGGCGTAGTGCGGCCTGAAGGCTATAGGCACGTCGAAGTTTATCCCCATCTTAAGAAGCAAGTCCTTAACCACGTTGGCGCCTAGAAACCCCGTGGCTACGCCGGCGACTCCGGCCACGGCGGCGATGAACGCCACCTCGATCACTACGGAGAGAAGAATTTCGCGGGACGAGATGCCTATGGCCTTGAGCAGACCGAACTCTCTCAGCCGCTCCCGCACAGTTATGCTCATAACGGCGAATGTGGTGATCGCGGCGGCGGTAAGCGCCGCGCCGCTTATCACTGAAAATACTGCGTTTAGCGCAGTGAAGACCTTAGTCACCGTGTCCAGAAGGTTCTGTTGTGTATACACCTGGGCGTCTCTATATGTTTCCTTCAGCGCCAGATAAAGCGGTTGGACCTGGGCCTTGTCTTTAACCGTAATGAGGACTGTGTTGACGAAAGGCCCTACGTCTATGTTCTCCTGGAGCCAATCCAGCGGCACCACCACTAGGTTTAGCCTAAAAGCCCCCACGAAGCCCTTGAGGAAGCTCCTCATCACCCCCACCACCTTCACCTTAAGAGTCCTCTCGGCGCCGGAGACCCCCGAGTAGACCCTCACCACGAGGGTATCGCCGGGCTTAACCCCCAGCGACTCCTCCACCACCGCCTCGCCTCCCGACGCGGGGAGCCTCCCCTCTTCGAGGTCGACCGCAAAGTAGTCCGCCTCGCTCAGCGGGATCCCCACGATGGAGACCACGCGCCCCTCGGCGACGCCGGAGGTCAGTATGATGCCCTCCGCCGCCTCCACGGCGGCGTTGCTCCGCAACTCCTCTACTAAGTACGTGGGGATGTTTATGGAGTCGGAGTAGAGCATGATGTCGGCGGGGTAGATCTTGTAGAGTGTGTGTTCCACGTAGTCCCTAGTGGCGTCCGTCACCGCAACAAGAGCCACCAACAGCGCCACACCTACCCCTATGGCGAGGGCTGTGAGGATGTACCTAGCAACCCTCGCTTTGAAGTCGCCGACAGCTATAAGCAGGACGTGTTCCACGCAACACACCCCTCTCCACTATATAATCTTTGTCGCAATAGTTTTTATAGACAGAGGCATATGGACGCCGTGAAGCGGCTAGTGATCACTGCCACCATCGTTGTCTTGTTCTACATCTACTTGGCGTTGCTGTCCCCAAGGGTGTTCGACGTGCTCATATACGACGAGTCTAAACTTATGCCGCCGGACATAGAGCCGAAGGCGGTAGACGCCATTCTAAACAAGACGCAGAGCGGCGGCCTTAAGTCGCTCCCCGTGGTCATATTTGGCCCGGGGGTGGAGGAGAAGGCGAGAAACCTCTCTAGGCTGTTTCCTAACACCACCTCAGCCTGGTCTATCCTAGACACGGCCCAGAAGATCTACCGCGAGAGGCTCAACAAAGTCGTTGAAAACGCCACCGCCAGCTTTAGGGAGGGGGCTGAGAAGATAGCCAACTCGACGCAGAAAGTCTGCGAAGACCTTAACAGGCTTGTGGAGGGCTACAGAGAGGCCCAGGAGAGGGCTAGACAGCTTCTGCTCGGCACCTACGGCGTCGCGGCGCTGGGCAGAGCTGTGGACAACCAGACGCAGAAATTTCTAACGCTATACCAGAAATACGTAGCCACCTACGACGTAGACGCCGCAGTTAGGCTAGCCGCAGACGAGGCATACGGCAACGTGTCGCGGTACTTAACTGGAGTCACTTGGAAAAATTGGGCAAGTCTAGAGGCGGTTGAAAACGTCACAGACGCCATCCTCGCCACGAGGCTCAACAAAACCATGATCGACATCGCCCGCGCCGCCGCAACGGTGGGTGTAAGACAGTACTTGTACATCCGGCTGATAAACCAAACCCCGCCCCTCGTGAGGCCTTACCTCCCCTACCTCATCTGCGGCGGAGACGTGGAGAAAGCCGTAGAGATGTTTAAGTCTGACCTCATAAGGAATTTAACGGCGCAGTACCCCCCGCCCACCATATACTCAATATCGACAGCCGCCGAGTTGGTGTACCAAGACAAATACGCCCTCGCCGTGGTCAAAACCAGTGAAGAGATGCCCAACGTGCCGCCGCAACTCGGCATACCCGTCTCCACGTCCTTCCTCCTAAAAAGCTTCTCACAAATCGTGACAGAAGACGTGTCTAAAATCGACAGAACCACAGCCGCCGCCCTCTTCACAGTGTTGCTCTACGTCATGGGGACCCTCGCGGCGCCGGTCCTCATAATCTCTACCGTAGGCCTCACCTACCTCGGAGTCTTAGGCTTCTTCTACCAAATCCACGAAATCCAGAAGATCTACTACCTGACTGTGTATATGGCGGCGCCGGTGATATTCGCCATAGGCGTCGACTACATGTTGCTCATGATAAGCCGCTACGCCGAGGAGCGGGCCCTCGGCAGAGACAAGACAGAGGCCGTCAAGGTGGTGAGGCGCTACGCCAACAGGGCCATTGCAGCCAGCGCCGCGGTGGTCGCCACCTCGCTGGGCTCCTTCGCCATATCCCGCCTGCCCTTTATGCAGTCGATCGGCATAGGCTACCTCATAACCACTCTATTCGTCGTCTTGACAGTCTTCTTCATACTGCCCACTCTCCTCTACCTACTCGGCGACAGGGTGTTCTGGCCCAAGAAAACCATCGCAGTACACAGAGGCCGCTCTAGGCTGCTGGAAAAGGCGGTCGCCACAGCCCTCAAAAGACCTCTCCTAGTCGCCGTAGCCGCGGCGCTGGTCACACTTCTCTCCTTCCTCTACCTAGTCTCCACGCTTAGAATCACCACAAACCCCATCGTCGCCATGCCAGAGACTCAGTACAAAAAGGCGCTGGAGATCGCGACGACATATTTCAAAAACGCAACGGCGCTCTCCACCACATACATAGTCATGAAGAGCCCGCCGCCTCCCGAACTGTTGCGCGAAGTAGAAAAACTTCCGAACTACGTCAACTACACCCTAGAGAAACGCGGCGACTGGTACGTAGTCACAGTCAAACTGTCGCTAGAAGACACGTCGGATGCGCTACTCGACGTATATAGACGGCTAGACCAGCTACGAGCCCACTACGGCCCCTATCTAATTGGCGGAGCCGCCTCTTGGAAAAATGTAGTATTCAACGAAATATATGTCAAGTTCTGGAGCTTCCAGATCTACGTGGTTATAGCCGCCGTAATCCTCATACTCGCCTTTCTTCTCAAAAGCTTCTTGATCCCCATCCGCCTAGTGGCCACAGTCCTCATGTCAATAGCCTGGAGCCTAGCCGCCGAGGTGGCGCTCTTCCAAGAAGCCATGGGCCAGCCCACCTACTGGATGGTCCCGGTGGTGCTCTTCGCCTTCCTGATGGCCATAGGCACAGACTACGACATCTTCATAATCACACGAATTAGGGAAGAGATAGAGAAGGGGCTGGACGAAAAAGAGGCCATAAAAACAGCCGTTGTGACCACAGGCCCCATAATCACAGGCGCCGCCATAATACTCGCCGCCGCCTTCTCCACCCTCATGCTGTCTCAAGTCCTGCTACTCAGGCAAATAGGCTTTACAATTGCCCTTGCCGCCCTACTCGACGCATTTATAATACGCCCCCTCGTGGTCCCCGCCCTCATAACCCTCGCCGGCAAGTACAACTGGCTGTGGATCACCGGCTACAGCATCCGCCGCACATATTAAATACTGTGTAAACTAGAACGTGGAGACGATATATAAAATATTGCAGAAACTCGGCGAGGCGGATCTAGAAACCATAGTTAATGAGGCGCTGAAGGCCGGCATCCCGCCGCCTGTGGCCACTAGACACCTCATGCGGCTGGTGGAGAAAAAACGCGTCAAAGTGTTATGTGACGTCGCTGTGAGGTATAGCCCCGCATGAACTTCGTAGTTAGTTTCTGGGGCCTCCTCGTGAGACGAATCGACTTTTGGGACGTCTGGCGTACAGTGCTGAGCAGGTATGGGAATGATAAAGTTGTAGATTCCACCTCCTGGGTTTTTGAGGAAATTTACGGAGCAGGCTACGAAGTGCCCCTGCGGGCTGTGGCTAAGGTCTTCTCCGCGGGAGCGAGGAGCGACCCAGCCGTCCTCTTTAAGGAGTTTGTGGAGGAGGTGCAGAAACGGCTTTCCCCTATGCCGTGCGCGGTGGAGTTCCTCAAGTGGGCAAGGGAGAGGGGGCGGGTGGCTATTCTCTCCAACACGCCGTGTCGATGCTTCGTGGAGTTTTTCCTCGAGAGTAGCGGCGTGGCCGTCGACGCTGTGGTGACGTCGGATGAGTTGCTCCGCCGGAAGCCGCTCAAGCCCGTATTTATGTACGCCCTAAGAAAGATCGGGGCAAAGCCCCACGAGACTGTGTATGTGGGAGACGGGGAGGAGGACCTAGGCGCCATGGCGGCAGGCCTCCTCACAGTCATGGTGGGGAGGGAAGGTGGTCATGTGAGTTTTCCCTCTCTCTGCGAGGCCTGGAAGTGGTTGGCCGCTCTAGCTTGAAGGTTTCTGCCACTTGCGGCGTGCCGCTGTGGTTTAGGCCGCCGAGCGGAAAACTACTGGTTTGAGAAAAGGGGATTACAGCATCCGTTGTGCTACTTCTTGCAGGAAGTTAGCTAGATGCGGCGCTATGGTTTTTAGTTTGGCTACTGCCGTGGCCACATCTTCACCTGGACTTACGCCGTATCTCGTAAGCATGTAGGCGTGGGGTCCCAACACGCTTGCCACCGACGGCATGTGTACGCTTTGCATCCAGTTTAAAAAATCCTCCGTAGCGCCGAGGACTACGCGACTCCCTCAACACGCCGCTAGCTGTACGTAATTAGCTATCATCATGCTCGGCTTCTCTTGTGGGCACGAGTTTAAAACCACCAGCAACTGCCGCCTGGCGTCTCTGTAAAATGTGGGGCCCTGTCCGCCTTCCATGTCGCTGGCCCCATGCCCAACTCCACGCCGGCGTCGTTGCTGGACGAGGAGTGCCCGAAGGGAAAAGAGTAGAGGGCTAGTCAATAAACTAATATACTCCTTTTCAGGTAGAGCCGTGATTACTTGTCCGCGTTGTGGTATGCCTGAGTGGGAGGCTTTGCCTGCGCCATATACTTACCGCTACAAGGGGCCGGAGAACACAGTTATGATCGCCCGTTGTAAAAACTGCG
>JAEMPK010000146.1 GCA_022759345.1 Pyrobaculum sp.
GGCATAAGGTGATATACGTCATGTACGACAACGAGGGCTACATGAACACCGGCATTCAGAGGAGCGGTACTACGCCCTTCGGCGCATCAGCCAGCACCTCACCGGCGGGGAGGAAGGTACCTGGCAACGTGACCCACAAGAAACCCATGGCGGCCATAGCGGCGGCGCATGGCATCCCCTACGTGGCTACGGCGAACCCGGCCTACGTACACGACATGGTGTACAAGTTCAAGAAGGCGATGGAGGTCGAGGGTCCCTCATTTATACACATACTCCAGTCTTGTACGCCGGGGTGGCGCTTTGAGCCTAAGTACGGGATAAGGGTATTAGAACTGGCCACTGAGACCGGATACTGGGTCAACTATGAAATCGAACGTGGAGAGTTTAGGGTCACTCTTCCTGTGCCGCGGCGGAAACACGTGAAGTGCTTCCTCCAGCTCCAGGGCAGATTTAGACATCTAAAGCCCGAGGAGGTTGAGTACATCCAGAAAGTCATAGATAGAGACGTGGAAGAAATTAATAGAGTCGTCGGACGGGAGGTCATAGGGCCTGTTGACCCCTCGTTACCTTGTCTAACCGAGCGAAGATGATAATCCACCTGAAGCTATTCGCCACTGCGGTCAAACAACTTCTTCAGCAGCCTCTGACGGTGCGGTGGCCTGAGGAGAGGAGGGACTATGGCGACAGGGTGAGGGGATTTATCGTAAACGACAGGTCGAAGTGCATTAGCTGTCAGCTCTGCGAGGCTGTGTGCCCCGCAAAGGCCATAAAGTTTCACCTGGAGGCGGATGGGAGGCGGTATCCCGGCATCGACTGGGGTCGGTGCATCCTCTGCGGCTACTGCGTAGACGCGTGTCCCACCGGGAGTCTTCAGCACGTCAACAATACGGAGATTGTGTGGACAGACCTAGACGTCTATAAGAAGCCGAGCGAGATGGACCCGGACGATGCGGCGCCGCTCCCCGGCACAAAGTCACTTATATAATATTTCAGTTTTCTGCATCCCCCAACTCCCGCTACGCCTCTTGACATAATGCAAAAATTTTAAGGGAGAGGTGAAGCCATATATGGATCTCCCCTTCTCCGGCGATTTAATTGCGGCGTTGGTATTCCCGGGCGTGCTGGGCATCTTCGGTTTTCTTGTGGTTGCCATTTGGCTGGAGAGGAAGCTCGTGGCGCGGGTGCAGTGGCGCTACGGGCCGCTCTACGTGTCTAAGCCACTGGGGGGTCTCCTCCAGCCCGTGGCGGACCTCCTCAAGCTCGTCTTCTCGGAGCTGGTCCTGCCGCGCCACACCAACAGACTGTTTTTCGCTGCCGCGCCCATTCTGCTTTTCTTCGCCGAGGGGCTTCCCGTCGTCTTCATCGCCGCGGCGCCCGGCGTCGTGATGGCGCCGCATCCCTACGGCCTCGCCATCGCCGTGGTGCTGGTGCTCCTAGTCGCCGTGTTGGTGGTGGCTATGGCGTGGACAGAGGCTGACAAGTTCACCTACGTAGGCGCCGTGAGAGAGATACTGCTGACCGCGGCGTACGAGGTTCCTCTCCTCCTGGCGGCGCTTGCCATGTTCATACTGTACGGCACCGCCGATCCCTACGGCGTCGTGGAGGCGCAGAGCAACTTGTGGGGCGCCGTCCTCAACCCTCTGGCTTTTGTGGCGTATCTAGTGGCTCTGCTTATGGCCACTACGCGGTTTCCCTTCGAGATCCCTGAGGCGGAGCCCGAGGTGGTGCTTGGGCCCTACACGGAGTACGGCTCGACGCTGTTTATATACGCCTTCGGCGCCAACTACGTCAAGCTGTACGTACTGGCTCTGCTGGGGTCTGTTCTCTTCCTCGGCGGCTGGCTTCCGGCGGGCGGACTCGCAGGCGTCTTCATCACCTTAGTTAAAATGCTCGTGTTCGTGCTACCGGCCATGTTGGTAAGGGCCATCTATCCGCGGTACCGCATAGACCAGGCCCTTAGAATCGGCTGGGGCAAGCTCCTCGCCTTGTCTGTAGCCGCTGTGGCTCTGTCGTTGGTCTGGAGGCTATTGCGTTGAGGGCTATGGTTGCCATCCTCATCTTCGTGGTGGTGTTTCTCGGGGCCCTTGTCGCGTTGGTGGTGGTGACCTTCCTCTTTGCCCCTAGGCGCCCCTCTGAGATCAAGGAGAGGCGTTTTGAGTCGGGGGGGCCGCCCTATGGGCCTGTCCAGCGGCGTCTGCTTATGCAGTACTTCGGCTACATTTACCTCGTCACGGTGGTGGAGGCCGCTGTCGGACTCGCCCTAGTGGCTGTTTTGACTGCTCAACCCTCGGCGCCGATGCTATATCTAGCCATCGCCCTGCTACTTGCAGCGGTGTTGATCGTTGTCTTGCGTTATTTTAAAGTGTTGAATGATATACGGCGGTGGAGTTAGACAGCTGGCTAAATAGTACTTCTCTTATTCCGAATTTTTAATTATATAAAATTTCAGAAACTTTTATAAAAACATAAAGGGAAAAACACGTGAAAACTCTTGTTTCACAGGCTGTGGCTAGGTTGGCGAGGTGGGGCACCAAGTGGTCTCTCTGGCCCCCGCATTTAGTCACGGCGTGTTGCGGCGTGGAGATAGGCCACATCTTCGGCTCTGTCTACGACGCCGAGAGGTTCGGCATGTTGCCCATGGGCAGTCTTCGGCAGAGCAACATCATCATAATTGAGGGCACAATCACCCTTAAAATGGCGAAATTTGTAAAATACGTATACGAACAGATGCCAGAGCCTAAATACGTAATAGCCATGGGGGCCTGCGCCATAAAAGGCGGCGTCTTCTACGGCAGCTACCACATGGTGCCGGCCTCCAAGGTGGTGCCGGTCCACGCCTACGTATCCGGCTGCCCGCCGACGCCGGAGGCCGTCCTCAAGGCCGTGTCCAAAGTCCAGGAGCAGATAGGCCATGCAGAGAACTGAGTGGCCTTTCAATTTAGAGGTCGGCAACACCTTCTTTGTGGAGTCCGAGGAGGAGCTGAGAGGGGGGAGGCGGGGGCTGACGTTGGTAGTTGGACCGCAACATCCGGGCTCTGGCCACATGCGGCTTTTCGTGGTGTTGGACGGCGACATGATTGTGGACGTGGTGCCGGACCCAGGCTTTGTGCATAGGGGGATTGAGAAGCTGGCTGAGAACAGGCCTTACTGGACTGTGTTGCCGCTGGTGGAGAAGGCCTCTATTATGGACAGCATGAACATCATGTATCCCCTCGTCTTGGCTCTGGAGAAGGCGCTCGGCCTTGAGCCGCCGCCCCGCGCCAAGTACCTCCGCACTATAATGGCTGAGCTGACCCGGATTAGAACGCATCTCTACGACATGGCTCTGCTAGGCATCTTCCTGGGGCACTCCACTGCGTTTATGTGGGGGTTCGCCTTGATGGATCTGTACGCAGAGGTCTTCGCCAAGATTACAGGCACACGGACCACCATCGCCTACCCAGTCCCAGGCGGCGTGCGGCGCGACGTGAAGCCGGAGCACGTAGAGGCGATTAGACGTCTGCTTGAGGTGAGTAGGCGGAAGCTGAAAGACTTCAAAACGCTCTTCCTCGACAACCCAGTGACTAGGGCGAGGCTGGAGGGCGTGGGGACGCTAGATGTCAAGAGGGTGACTGAGCTTGGGGTAGTGGGGCCCTTCGCCAGGGCCTCCGGCGTAGACTACGACGTGCGGAAGATTCATCCCTACGACGCTTACAGCGAGGTGGATTTCGAGGTGGTGACCGAGAAGGCCGGCGATGCGTGGGCGCGGACTTGGGTCAGGTGGCGTGAGATCCACGTCTCCATGTCCATCGTGGAGCAATTGTTGAAAAACTTGCCGGGGGGCGACGTGATTGACGAGGCTCTGCTCTTTAAAAATCCTGAATATAGGAGAGAGGGCGTGGGAGGCGTCCTCGGCGTCTACACCTACATGTACCCAGAGCCCGGCGAATACATGGCAGTGACTGAGGCCACTAGGGGGGCTACCCTTGTGCATCTGTGGACCACTGGCACCCAGCGGATTTACCGTATGCGCTTTGTCACGCCGAGTTGGCGTAATCTCCACGCTATGGTGGAGGCCATGAAGGGTCACCGGCTGGCAGACATGCCGGCTGTGTACATGTCCTTTGGCTACTTCCCGCCTGAGGCGGATAGGTAGCATGCAGATCCGGCTCTTCGACCTAGACAACAGACGGGAGGTCGTCGTGGAAATAGACGGTAAAGCCCACGTACTCGACTTAATTCAGAAGCTTAGAGAACTCGGCGTATTAAAACAAAACGAGACGGCAATGGTTGGTGTCCCCTTAGACGATAAGAGAATCGCCTACGTCCCCTCAGCAAACTTAGAACAGTTGGTGGCATATGTAAATCAGAAGAAGACGGTAATCGCCTTTAGACGGTACCCAATCCACGGCTACGCCCCCCACAAGCCCTAGGTCTAGCCACGATAAAGCCAAGAAGTAAATATGACTTAACCCATTATGCCCCAGTCGGGAATCTTGAAGTCTTTCCGGAGCGGGTACAGGGGTTTGCCTGTTTTCTCGTCTATGCAACAGTCGGGATCGAGAAGGAAACGTCTGCCCATGTGGGGGTTGCCTTCAAACCAGATGCCGAACATCTCGTGGCACTCCCTCTCGTCGTAGTCAGCCGAGGGGAAGAGGTCTGCTATCGAGGCAATTTTTGGGTTGTCGCGCGGGATTTCGGCTCTTACGTGGAGGAGGACGTTCTTCAGCTCTGGGCTTAAATATGATGCAAAGACGTAGGTCACTACGAACTTGCCCTCGGCCATGTAATCAACCGCGCTGAGAGAGAGGACGTGGTCGAATCCCATGTTTTTAACAGCCGATGCCACCTCTCTGATCTTCTCCGGGGGGACCATTACGCAGAGGTGCCCCTCTGGAGTCACGCCGTGGGTCAGCACCGCGCCGCCGAGCTGTTGCTTCACCTTTTCAAGCAGTGGGTGGTCGCCCTGCGGCGGGCACTTGGGCGGGAGCTTTGCCGCCATACTACGCCGCTGGGGCCTGTTGTGTCTGCTGAGGCGCGGGTTTCGCAGGCGGCTTAGGCGGCGGCGGGAGAAACGGCGTTAGGTCGACCTTGACGGGTTCCACGTAGGGGCCGGGCTTCCCCTTGATCTTGTTGTGCAACATGATGAATGCCCTGATGACCGCCTCCGGCGTCGGCGGGCAGCCGGCTATGTAGACGTCCACCGGCACCACCGTGTCCACCTGCACCACGTGGTAGGAGTTCCAGAAGAGGCCTCCCCTAACCGCGCAGGCGCCCATGGCAATTACGTACTTAGGCTCGGGCATCTGTTCGTACACCTGCTTAAGGACCTTCGCCATCTTCCTCGTGATGGTGCCCTCCACAAGTATGACGTTTGTCTGTCTCATTGTGTGGAAGGGAAGCACGCCCCACCTCTCCGCGTCGAAGCCGGGGCCAGAGGTGTGGGCAACCTCCACGCCGCAACAAGACGTGACTAGGTGCACAGGCCAGAGGCTCCACCGGATACCCCACTTAAACAGCGGCTCTAGCTTAGCCTTCTTAAGTAAAAATTCCCTCAATGCCTGCGACATAGCTACATCTTCGAGTCCTCCTTATATATGTTACACGACACAAACCCTTCATAGACATTACGCCGCAGAATCTTTCCCAGAAAAACCTATGCGGTTCGGGCCCCGGCTGTTACTGGAAGGGGGTTCACCACGTCACGTATGTTATCCTCTGCGAGATCTCCCAGCCGAGTCTGTCGAGCCTTCTCCAGTCGTCGTCTGAAAGCATCCACCCCGCTGCGCCTGCGTTCTCCACCGCCTGCTCAGGCGTCTTAGCGCCGGGGATGGGGTATATCCACGGGTCTCTGACCAGCCAGTTAAGCGCCACCTGGGCCGGGGTCTTGCCGTAGGCCGCGGCGAGGCGCCTTATCTCCTCCACCAGCGGCCACACCAGCTTCAAGTTATGCGGCGTGAAGAGGGGGTCGTTCCGCCTGACGTCTTCAAACGCCGGCAGATTCTCCGGCGTGTACTTCCCCGTGAGGACCCCCTTGGCCAGCGGGCTCCAGGCAATGAGGACTATGCCCTCCCGCCGTAGATACGGAAGAAGCTCCTTATCCGCCTCGCGCTCCACCAGGTTGTATCTGTTCTGCGACGTCACTATGTCGGTGCGGGAGAGACACGTCCTGGCGTAGTCGAGGAGCTGAACCGGGAAATTACTCACGCCGATGTACCTCACCAGGCCCTTGTTTACCAGCTCCTCCAAGGTTTTCATGGTCTCGCAGATTGGCGTGTTGTGCCAACAAGCAGGCCAGTGTATCTGGTAGAGGTCTATGGCGTCCACGCCAAGCCTCCTCCGCTGGTTCTCCACCGACGTCAATATATCTATACGCCTCAGCCACTCGCCGTGGATCTTCGTGGCTATGTAAACCCTGTCTCGGAGACCTAGCTCCTTTATGGCCCTGCCAAGGTACTCCTCGCTCCTCCCCCGCCCATACACGGCCGCGGTGTCGAAGAAGTTTATCCCAACCTCCACAGCCCTAGCCACAACCGCCTTGGCCTGGTCGTAGCTTATGGCACCCCACGCGTCGCCGGAAAACTGCCACGCGCCCATCCCAACACGGGAAACCCTCATATCCGTCCGACCCAACCTGACCGTCTCCATGCCGCTCCACCTCGACATTCATATTTAAAAATGAGCCGAGACTGTTCCCTAAAAATTTAAAAAGACGGTCATCCTCAGACACGGCGGCGGTAGTCTAGCCTGGTTTAGGATGGCGGCCTTCCACGCCGTCGCGAAGAAAGCCGTTGATCCCGGGTTCAAATCCCGGCCGCCGCATTTAACAGATTCCCCCACAGCTCCTCTACGTCACAGACTGCGTAATTAGACTCTGCAAACTCTACGGCGTCGGCCGACATTCAGCCTCCTCTACACCCCTCAACGCGAAAGCAGTTCACCACCCTGAACTTCCTCCACCGCCACGACCAATTCCGCCGCACATAGAGAAGCCCTTGAGCCGCTTGCAACACCTCTCAACCACGCAAAGAGCTCCTATATTTACGACACACTGCAGTACGCCCTCAACTGCCGACTAACGGCAAGGAGTAGACGAGGAAAGGTAACCGCCACGGCAAGGACGTGCCTAGGTACGTCCCCATGGGCGAGGAGTCACGGTGGGTTCTGGCAGTCCTCTATGTGCACGGTCGCCAGGTCTCCTCCGTGTCTTTCACAGCGTCGGGCCCGCGTCTGTGAGCGCCTCCTGGGCCAGGGAGCGCAATGTCGTTGTGGACTGCGGCCAAGTGGCGTTTCTGGGGCGGAACAGCCGGCTGTGGCAGTGTGTTACGCATAACGTTTTTATAGAGATGTAGCGTGGTTTTTGTGGCTGACGTTTCTGGTATCGCATATGATGCGTTGAAGATGGCGGTGGAGCATGTTTTGGGTAAGATCAAGGAGGGTAAGAAGCTGTCTACTGAGGACATCTTGGTCCTCTATCTCGGCACAATCGTAAGCGACTTGAGAGAGATACGTGCAGACATTGCCAGGCTAGACAGCAGAATAGACGAAACAAACAAGAG
>JAEMPK010000136.1 GCA_022759345.1 Pyrobaculum sp.
TATAGGTATATTAATATGTGTTCAATCGTCTATGTATGGTCATGTTTTTAAACAGATTCCCACAGACCTACATGCCCCTTCTATGGGCCCTGGGGAGGTCGCCTCCGTTGCCTTTCTACAACGCCGTGGTCTGGGTTCTTTATGCGTCTCAGGTCTCCCTCTACCTCGCGACGCTGGCTTTTGCGGCCGGCGCCTTATACGGCGCCGCGGGCAACATAGCCATGCACCTCCGCCTCATGGTGTCGGGCCTTTATCTATTTTACTTCTCGGTCATGTACATACAGCTACCCGGCTTCATAAACGCCGCCCCGTCCCGCCCCATCTCCGCGCTTCTCCTTGCCACGCTAGCTCTAGGCCTTGTCCTCTTCCCTATTGTCAAATGGTCGCTTCTCCCCTTCGCGTTGACATACGCCCTGCTTCACCTAAGGGCTCTGCGGGGGGCGCCTAACTACTACCCAAACTGGATCTTGGTCTCCGGCCTCGCGGCAACCGCCGCCGCGGAGAGCCCACTGGAGCTGGCGGCGGCTTTCCCCCTTGCCTCAGTCTTGATGTTGAGCTACCGCATAGACAGCTCTCGGGCGCGGCTGAAGTTCACCGCGCCGCGGGCCGCCGCCGTGGCCGCCTCCTACCTCGCCGCCTTCGCCATGGTTAAGACGGGGCTCCTCTGGGGTGTGGTGCTGCCGCTGGCTACAGTGTCGCTGGCGGCGCCTCCACGCGTCCGCGACCTCTACGGCGTGGGGGCCGCGGCGTGGAGGCTTTTGATGGCAGGCGCGGCTCTGCACCACCACCTTCTCTACATGGGGTTTGCCGTGGTGATGTCTACTCTCTGTGTCCCCTTCTTCCTCCCCGCCGTGTTGTACCGGAGGGCGCCGAGGTTCGGGCCTGTGCCTCTTTTATTAGCCTCCGCAGCAACGGCGCTCAGGTTGCTGGGGTTGTTGACCCCAGCCGCCTTAGCTGTGCTGGGCCTCCTCCTGTATGTGGCCGTCGTGGCCCTCGCCCAGGAGAAGGTCCCGCTCCTTCCGCCTGAGGATAAACACTAGCGCAGGCCTGCCCCGCGGCCTCCCGTGGTACACCTTCTCGCCGGCGCCGTAGAGGTCCTCCACCACGAGCCCCACGGCGGAGCCCTCAGGCATAAACACCACGACGTCGGGGTCTCCGCCGCTTCTCGCCGTAGTCAGGAGGAGGGGGCGGCCGCCTTCTGTGATGGGTATTTTGTACTTCGCCGCCGCAGCGGTGAGGGACGACACGCCTGGGATTATCTCGCAAGGCACGCCCCTCGCCTCTACCTCTCTGCAGAGGGCAACCCCCCTCCCGAAGAGCGTGGGGTCTCCGTTTTTAAGCACCACCACGGTCCTCCCCTCTGAGGCGTGCCTCACGGCGAGTTCGACTACCTCTCTGTGGGTTTCCCCCGTCAGCCTGCCCTCCCACACCACCTTCTCCCTAATCAGATCCAGCAACTCGCGGGGGACCAAGGAGGCTGAGATGACCGCGTCTGCGGAGAGGAGGAGGAAAAAGCCCTTGAGGGTTATTAGTTCGGGGTCTCCGGGCCCCGCGCCTACTACGTAGACCTTGCCTAGAACCACGGCGCCTTTATCCTCCACAGCGCGAAGATTCCCGTGGGGCTCGGCTCCTCCACCAGCTGGACGGGCTCTATTTCCTTTAGGCGTATCTCCCCTACAATCTCTCCAGTGGATGCGTCCACCTTATATACTGTGTCCGTCCTCTCCAAGGCGCTGATGACGTACTTGCCGTCGGGCGTGTAGCCAGGATGCATAGCCCATTTACCGGGTTTGTTGGAGGCAAATATCGCAGCTTTGGGCGGGCTTGGAGCTATGTCGAGCGTATTTACATCTACGGCGAATATGCCCTTGTTTATATTAAAACTGGTGTCAAACCAAGCTAGGCCGTTGGGGACAGTGCCGTCGGGCAAAGGCGGCGTTGAGTAGAGCCCTCCGCCCGTGTCAGCGGGGAACTCCCTCGGATACGTTATGTACTTCTCCAGATCCATCGTCTGGAGGTTTATCACCGTTATCTTGCCTTCCCCAATTGCGTTGACCATGAAGTACTTGCCGGGCACCAAGGTGCCGGGGCCTGGGTGCGGCTTGAGGCCGCACGGCACCACGTTGACAACCTCGAAGTTTTTGGCGTCTATTATCGTGACTGTGCTACTCTCTTGCCCCGTCACGGCGACGTATCTACCCTCTTTGTCCAGCTTATTCAGCTCGTGGGGGCTTTTGCCTATGCCAGTCACCTCATACTCCTTATCGTCTATCTTCACCTTAACCGACCTCCCCATCTTATTGGGGTCGTAGCTCGTGAAGACGTGTACTATGGGGAAGCTGGGATCCCTGTAGTCTATTACGAGGACCTGCTCATCGTCTTTGACGTTGACTAGCCAGTAGCCGAAGTCTGTGGTGAGTATGGCGCCTTGCCTCCCCATCATTGGAGTGGGGAAGAACTTGGAGGTGCCAAGCATCGGAATGACCTTGAGCACCTTGAAGGTGTCCGCCTCCAGTATCACCACGTGGCCGGGGTCCTTGGACCCGGCGATTATGTATTTCCCGTCTTTGTCGAAGGTGGCGCTTCTGCAGTCCACGCCGATTTTAATCTGCCGCACTATCTGCATAGAGTATAGATCTATCTTGGAGAGCCAGCAGTCCCTCGACATGCCCAAGACGAACCTCCTCTTGTGTTCAGGCCACTCCTCACGCCCGAACCTCACCACGTGGACTCTGTCGCCGGCGTTTTTCAGCCTCTTTAATATCTTGAAGTTCTTCATGTCGAGGAAGGTGTACGACCCGACCATCTCTGCGCCGGGCTCGTGGTATCTGCTCTCGATCAATATGGCAATCCAGTCGATGTCGTTTATGTTGTAGCCAACCGGCATGCTGGGGAGCTGGTCCTCGGGCACTAACACTCTCAGCGTCGCCTGTATGTTGGCTGGGTCGAGGAAGGCGAGGCCCTTCTTCTGGAAGGCCGGGTGCGGCGGCGCCGCGGCTGTTGTCGTTGTGGGGGCCTGGACCTGCTGCACCTGCACCTCGGGCTTCACTCTTACCTCCTTGACCTGCTCTGAGGTGACCTCCACCACGGCTTTGCCCCGCGACAGCGCCAAGGCCCAGCTACCCACGGCGAAGCCGAGGCCAAGCGCCGCAGCCGCCTTGAGGAAGTCCCTTCTGGGGGTCTTCTCGGCCATGTAGCCCCATGTGTGTCGTTGAGATAAGCGTTTTGGCTAATCTGGTTAACCTGAACGTTTATCTGCCTCCGCAGTGGTCCTCCGCATGGACAAGGGGGTGATATACGCGGTGGTGGCAATAGTGGGCATAATAATCGGCGCGTTGGCGTTTACCTACAACCCAGGTGTGGAGGTGAGGACCCAGACGGAGACAGTCACGACAACAATAACCGAGTCTCCGGTCACCGTGACGGCTCAGCAAGCCGCATCTACGACAACTGCCCAGCAAATCTCATCGACGACAACTGCCGCCCCAACGCAGATCCAGTACAACGAGCAACTGGCCGAGAAGGGCTTGGACGCGTTTAAGGAGCTTGCGTGCAACGCCTGCCACACGGTGAAGAGCGCAGGTATCGAGGTGGGGGGCAACATAGGCCCCGACCTCAGCAAGGCCCTGCTGGGTAGCGTTGGGGTTGAGAAGGGGACCGCAGGAGGCCCCATAATGTCTAAGTACTTCGAGAAATACGGCCTTAAGGACCCCGCATCGAATTTGACAAAAGCCGCTGAGTTGCTGGCTAAATTCCTCATAGAAGGCGATAAGGACCTGGCGCCGACGATGACGGTTGAGTCAGAGACCTTTAAGAAGCAACTGGGCGACAAGTGGGCACAGGAATACGTCCCCGCCATCGTGGAAATGTTAAAAATGGCCGCTTCCAAAAGTTCGTGAAAGTTAAACTTCTACCACTCCAGGTTTTTTCCCTCCTCGACGAGGTAGACCAGAGACTTCTCTGCCTCTCTGCTAGGGCGGAGGCCAAGTCCTTGCCGTTTCTCACTGGTCTGTCTAAAAGCGCGATGTATCGCCGCATGGCGCGGCTTAGGTCGCTGGGCTTTGACGGAGAAGGCGTGTATCTGCCCTTCGCCTCCACAGACCACACCCTGAAGCTCTTAGAAAAACCGATCCTGGTCATAAGCAGAGAGGGGTGCGTGTACATCCCGGATAACTGCGACTTCCGATGCCACAGCTGTCCCCTCTACGGCCAGCACATGAGGGTGTTGGCTAAGGCGCTCCCCGACGTGTGTAGCTGTCTGTGGCCGCCCGACATTGTGAAGGCTTTGGAGGGGAGGATTCTGGAGCGGCTAGGGAGGGGCTTCGAAGTCGAGCTCTAGGAGCCGGCGGAGGGCCTTGGCGAGGTGTCTGTAGGGGCTCCCCGCCTTTTCTAGACACTGCGAGAACTTGTCCAGCCACGGCTTCATGAAGCGGAGGTAGAAGTCCCTCCTCATGGTCCTCCTTCCCAGGTCGTCCACGGCGCGTGTGGCGCCTAGGAACTCCAGCATGGCTGGCAGGTAGTCTGGGAGCTCCTTCTTCACGTCGAGCTCGAGCCCGAAGGCCCTGTAGTAGGTGAGTATCTGGTGCATATACCACCCCCTCTCCTTGTTGTCTTCGCCGAGGGCGTGGTACCCGCCGTAGGGGGGGCAGCGGGGAGCCAGCTCGAACATCTCCACCCTGTGGCCCTCGAGGTCCAGGGTGGCCGCCTCTTTGAAGAACTCCGCGAAGCCGTCGACTCCAAGCGACTCAGCCAGAGAGGTGATTTCGTCAGCCAGCTTCACGGCCTCCGCAGGCTTGTCGAAGAGGCGGGCCAGCGCTATGTAGAGGAGGCCTATCTCGTCCATGTGGCTGTCCTGGCTCATTTCGTGTTGGCCGGCGTCTGTGAGTAGGCTGAGTGGCAACCCCTCAGTATAGACTCCACAACCAGCGTCTGGTTTGTTGGTATGTAGAGGCCTTTTACAACCACAGTGGCTTCAAAGTTTTTGGGGGTTACGGGGCCGTAGAGGGCCTCCAGCGTGCGCCTGTCGGCGACGGCCGTTATCTTGAAGCCGCCGCCTGTGAGGGTGAGCACCACGTGGCGGTCTGTAATTTTCACCGCCTCTAGAGAGCCGGAGACGGTGACCTCCGTGGGTTTGCTTACGGTCCTCAGGGCAGAAACGTCAGTGATGCCGGATGTGTTTATCAGCGACAATATTCCGCCTGCCGCCGCGGCTGCCGCCGCCAAGAGGAGCAGGAGCTTATTCATGCCTCCTACCCCACAGCAGGCTTATAAGCATTACGGCAACCCCCGTGGCGATTAGGTTAAGGCCGACCGACCAGTGCACCGCCGCCTCCCCGCGCTCGGTGAGGAGGTGCCCCACCAGAGCCACAGTCCCATTTACCACAAGGGGATTCACGGGGGCCCTGTCGAGGGGGATTGACAGCTCGCCTCTGTCCGTGTAGGCGTAGATAACGCCGTTGGACACTGTGGCGTTGAACACCCTATATAGGGGCTGGGCGTTTTCCCACAGAAGGTAGCCGCCGGCAACCGCCGCGGCGGCCAAGGCAGTCAGCGCGAGCGGCTTGGGGATTCTGCTGCCGGCCACGAGGAGGGCCGAGAGCGCGAGCAGGAGGATCAGCGCTGTTGAGTACCACATGCGGATCGCCGGCGCCAGCTGAGGCAGGGCGGTCCCGGTGGCTGGGTGCAACGCCGGGAAGAGGATAGGCGACACCAGCGTCACGGGGATGGAGGCCACGGCGATTATCAAGTAGGACGCCGCCAGTCTCCCCAGCCTGTCTGGGTCCTCCACAGACCTCTTCAGAATTATATACGCGGTGTAGAGCACGGCCATCACGCCTACAGCCATCTGCCGGGGGTCGCCTGACCACGCAGAGCCCCACGACTCAACGGCCCAGACCGTGCCCGTGAAGAAGCTGAGCCAGGAAAAAACGGCGGCTAACACCGCGGCTCTGTCCATGGCGATGAACCTCCTCTCGGTGGGCTTGAGGAGGTACAAAACGGCAGCCGCGGCGGCGGCGGCCGCCAGAAGAAGCGCCGCTATTGACTGAGGGACGTGTATGTAGAGGCTTCTATACGCGGTGGGGCTACCTAGGGGCACCAGAGCGGGGAAGGGCCCGCTCAGCGCTAGAAAAGACAGTAGAGAGATGTAAATAACGGCGAGGAGGCCGACGGCGAGGTCTCTGGACCGCATGACGCTACGATGCTTGAGGGGATATATGCGTTGAGGTTAACGGTTTATACGTCATGTTTATATAGTATAACGGAGTCGGCGCGTGTGGTGGCTTCTCGGCGCCTTGGGCCTCGCGGCGTGGGCGTTCTACATCAGCCGGTTCTTGACGCTTGACTTCTCCTTCCTCGACGTGTACGCCAACGCCTCAGCCGGCATGCCTCTTTACTACAGGCTGGCGGCCTCCCTCGTAAACGTGGGCGGGGTGTTTCTCTACGTCTCGGCTATTTCAGGAGCCGTGGCGTTGGCGGCGAGGAGCAGACGCGCCGCGGCCGTCAGCGTTGCGTTTCTCGCCGCCGGCGTCGCCTTGGGGGCCTTCGCCCGGTGGGGCGGCGGGGGGCCGGGTATTGGCCTCAACCCCCTCCTCAGAAGCCCGTGGGCAGTCCCCCACCCCATCCTAGTCGTGGCGGCGTATGCCCTTGTGCTGTCGGCGGTTGCCGAGAGGCGGCTTGCCCAGCCCTTGATGCGCCTCGCCTGGACCTTCGCCACCGCCGGCTTGGCGCTTGGGGGTTACTGGTCATATACCACCTTCGGCTGGGGCGGCTACTGGGCCTGGGACCCCGTGGAGACGGCGCTCTTTGTCCTGTGGCTGTTTTTAACTGCCTACCTACACGGCGGGGGCGGCGCCGCCCTCTACATGTCCGCCGCCGCTGTGTTTCTGACCATGGCCGTGACCTACAGCGGCGTGTCCCCCCTCCACTCCTTCGCAGGCGTCATATGGGCCGGGAGGATTGCGCTCATCCCCTCGCTCCTACTCCTCGCCGCGGGCATCCTCGCACTCGCAAGAGAGAGGAGCAGAGACCCGGCGTATCTGGGGCCCTTGGCAGTGGGTCTCTACGTGTATTGGCTCCTGGCGCCCTCCGTGGCGGCTTCTCTAGTGGGCGCGGCGGCGGTGGCACCCTCCGGCGACGGGGCGATAAATCTAATACACCCCGTGTTGATCCCGGCGACGGCCGCCGCCTTGGTGCTCATAATGAAGAGGGGGCTCGGCGCCAAGCCCGCGGCTCTGTGGACGGCAGTGTCGGCGGCGTTGGCGGCTGCGCTT
>JAEMPK010000035.1 GCA_022759345.1 Pyrobaculum sp.
GGGGCGTCACCGTCATAGGCCCCAACTGCCCCGGCATCGTGGCGCCGCCGGTGAGGGTCAAGCTTGGCATCATGCCCAACAGCATCTACCAGACGCCGGGCAAGATCGCCGTAGTCAGCAGATCTGGCACGTTGACCTACGAAATCTCGTATCAGCTGGTGCGGGCTGGGTTTGGCATAAACGTGGCCATCGGCGTCGGCGGAGACCCGGTGGTGGGGCTGGACTTGATGGAGGCGACGCTTAAGGTGGCGCAGGACCCGGAGGTGGAGGGCATAGTCGTGATAGGCGAGGTCGGCGGCGACGCAGAGGAGCGCCTCGCCAAACTCTACGCCGAGGGCGCAATAAACAAGCCAATCGTGGCGTACGTCGCGGGCCGCACGGCGCCTCCGGGCAAACGCATGGGCCACGCAGGCGCCATAGTGATGCTGGGGTCCGGCGACGCCAAGAGCAAGATAGAGGCGTTTAGATCCGTGGGGATACCGGTGGCCGAGACGCCGTTTGAGGTTCCGCGACTACTTGCGGAACTTCTCAAAAAATAGCCCTTTTCCCACGTGAAATGCCAGATCTGCGGGTTTGAAGAGGCGGAGAGGAGGTGCCCGAGGTGCGGCCGGTCAGTGTGCAGCTTCGACTGGGCGGGTGAGCACTGCGTCGTTTGCGCAGAAACTCTCTGCAGGATTTGTGGAAGAAACTTCTCAATTACCACCTGTGTCGTGTGTGGGCGACCTGTGTGCGAGGAATGTAGTGTACGGAGGGGGCTGGGAAGAGTATGTAAAAATTGTTTAAAGACCTCAGCTAGATAGGTAGTATATATATAAATAAGTTTATATAGGGAGGACTGTGGGGTGTCGGTATGAAGATAGGAGATCTCCTCTCGTCCCGCACCAAGTTCATGACGGCTAGCGAAATAAGGGAGCTTTTGAGGTGGGCCACCGCCGACGTTATATCTTTCGGCGGCGGCATGCCGGACCCCTCCACGTTCCCCGTCGAGGACATAGCAAAGATAGTTTCCTACGTCTTGGAGGCGTATCCACACCGGGCTCTTCAATACGGCTCTACCGAGGGCGTGGCGGAGCTCCGCCAGGAGATTGCAAAATTCAGCGAGTCCTACGCCGGAATTAAGGCAAAGCCGGAGAACGTGATGGTCACCGTGGGCAGTCAAGAGGCTCTTGAGCTTCTCGGCCGCGTCTTTATAGACCCCGGCGACGTGGTCATCACGGAGAACCCCACATACATAGCGGCTCTTCAGGCGTGGAGAGTCTACCAACCTAGGCTGGTAGGTGTGCCTATGGACGAACATGGCATGGTGGTAGAAATTCTTGAAGAGACTGTGAAGAGGCTAAGGGCCGAGGGCGCTAGGATAAAGTTCGTCTACACGATACCGACGGCGCAGAACCCCAGCGGCCTTACCATGACTCAAGACAGGAGGAAATATTTGCTGGAGGTGGCTGAGAGATACGACTTATTGGTGGTGGAGGACGACCCCTACTCCTACTTCCTCTTCGAGCCCATCCAAGTATCTCCGATTAAGGCCTTGGACAAAAGCGACCGGGTGATCTACTTGTCGACTGCGTCTAAGATCTTTGCGCCGGGGTTCCGCCTCGGGTGGGTGATCGCCAATGAGGAGATCTTGAAGTGGTTCAACTTGGCTAAGCAGGCGCTGAACCTAAACACGTCGAATTTCGTCCAGTACATCTTCCTGGAGGGGCTCAGGCGCAACGTCGTTTTGAAGAACCTGCCACACGTGAGGGAGCTCTATAAGCGGAAGCGCGACGCCATGTTGGCGGCGCTTGAGACCTACATGCCGCCTGGCGTCAGCTGGACCAGGCCCAGCGGCGGCATGTTTATATGGGCCACCGTGCCGCCTCACATCGACACTAGAGAGCTGTTGAAGGTGGCGGTGTCTCAGTACAAGGTGGCGTTTATCCCGGGCCACGGCTTCTTTGTAGATCAGTCAGTCAAAAACGCCATGCGGCTGAACTTCACGTACCCGACATTCGAGCAGATAAACGAGGGAATCCGCCGCCTCGCGATGGCGATAAAGGGTGCATGATTCTTCTTGAGGAGGCGCTGAAGGTCATAAAAGAGAAGCAACAAGAAGGCAAGATCCACCGGACGCCGGTCCTCCGTTCGGAGTCGCTCTCTAGGATAACGGGGGGCGAGGTCTTCCTCAAGCTGGAGGCCCTCCAGAAGACCGGCAGCTTTAAGATCAGGGGGGCCTACTTCGCCATGCATAAATATATACAGGAGGGATACCGCGAGTTCATCACTGCATCTTCTGGCAACCACGCGCAGGGCGTCGCCTACGCGGCGCAGCTACACGGCGTGAAGGCTACGGTGGTGATGCCAGAGACGACGCCGTGGCTGAAGGTTAAGAAGACTCAGGACTACGGCGCCTCAGTGATCCTCTATGGCGAGAGCTATTACGAAGCTGAGAAGAGAGCCATGGAGCTTGTTAGAGAGGGCGTCAAGTTCCTCCACGCCTACAACGACTACTATGTGATTTCAGGACAGGCTACGTTGGGGGTGGAAATCCTTGAAGACGTCAACGACGTTGACGTGGTCGTCGTTCCGATCGGCGGCGGCGGTTTAATATCTGGCGTCGCCTACGCCGTCAAGAAGAGGAAGCCGTCTGCGAAGATCATCGGCGTGCAGGCCAGCGGCGCGCCCGCCGTCTATCTATCCTTGAGAGAAGGCAAGCCTATAGTCATTGAGCGAGTGGACACAATCGCAGATGGCATTGCCGTCAAAAGGCCGGGCGACATAACGCTTAAGTTGATTCAAGAGTACGTAGACGACGTAGTTCTTGTTGACGACAACGAAATTGTAGACGCGATATACATACTGCTGGAGAGAACAAGGGTGGTGGCCGAGGGCGCGGGCGCCGCGTCGGTCGCCGCGTTGATGACCGGCAAAGTAGATGTCCGGGGGAGGAAGGCCGTGGCTGTGATATCAGGCGGAAACATAGACGCCCCTATTTTGATGCGTGTATTAATGAAGGCTTTGGCTAGACAACGGCGAGTGGTGAAGCTCGTCGGCGAAGTCCCCGATAGACCTGGAACCCTCGCCAAGGCAGCCTCTATACTGGCCGCACACAACGTAAACATATTAGAGGTCTATCACGAGCGCTACGACCCAGAACAGAGGCCAAACTACGTCCGCCTCGTCTTCGTGGTGGAGGTGCCGAGCACCCTCGACATGTCTAAACTACTTGACGAGTTGGAGAAACACGGCTTCTACTTCGCCGTAGCGGAATAATTAAAATACAGAAAAAATCTACGTTCATGAGGACCAAGTTACTCTATCAGGAGGACTCCTACATAAAGGAGTTCGACGCCACAGTCCTCGAGGTCTCCGGCAACGAGGTCGTGCTGGACAAAACCGCGTTTCACGACGGGACGGGTGGAGTTCAGGCAGACAGCGGGTTTATAGAATTCGCCGGGGAGAGATACGCCGCCACGGCGGCACATAAGGGAGGTGAGGTGGTACACATCCTCGACAGAACGCCCGCATTTAAGCCGGGCGACGTGGTGCGGGGCGTGTTAGACTGGGAGAAGAGATACAGAAAGATGAGGCTACACACGGCAGCGCATATACTCGCCGCAGTGCTTTACAGCAAACACAACGCCTTGATCACGGGGGGCGACATAACCCCAGACTACGCCCGCGACGACTTCAACATCGAGGGAGACATGGCGACCGTGAGGAGGATCTTCGAGGAGGCCGTGGCGGAGGCCAACGAGATCGCCAAGAGGGGGCTCGAGGTAAAGGTATACTGGCTCCCGAGGGAGGAGGCCCTCAAGATTCCGGGCATCGTGAAGCTGGCCGAGAAGATGCCCCCCGACGTCCCCCAGCTCAGGATAGTGGAGATACCTGGCGTAGACATCCAAGCCGACGGCGGCCCCCACGTGAAAAACACACGCGAGATAGGGACGATAAAAATTCTCAAGATTGAAAACAGGGGTAAGGGCAAGAAGAGGCTTTACTACACGGTGGAGTGAACCCGCTGGGGGAGGTCTCCATAGCGGTTTTCCTCGGCGTGTTGCTAGCCTACCTCCTCGACAGGTTGAGTCTCCCGCCCTTTCTCGGGTTCTTCCTCGCGGGGGCTTTTATAGGCAAAGTGCTCGACGTCTCTCTCCCCGGCATATACCTACAAGTCCTGCTGACCCTCGTGGCGTTTGAGGTGGGGCGGCAGCTGGGCACGAGCGGTCTTTCCCCCGCGGCGTTTTTCGCCGCGCTGATCGAGGCCGCCCTCATCTTCGGCTTCTCTATCGCGGTGTTTAGACTCGGCGGCTTCTCAATAGCTGAGGCGCTTGTGGTTGCAGTAATGATGCTGAGCTCCTCAAGCATACTTACCTACAACCTGACCAAGACCCTCCCCGAGGCGGCCAGGACAATTGCGCTTTCGCTCACGACGCTCGAAGACGCCGTGCTCTTCTTCGCCCTCAGCCTCCTTCTGGGCGGCGCCACGCCGGACTTGCTACTGGTAAACCTAGTGGTGATAATCGCCATAAGCGGCGCCGCGCTAGGGGTCTTTACATACGTCTACAGGTATATAATTGGGCGTGAATACGCCCTGCCCTTCGCCCTCGCCATGGCCTTCGGCTTCGTCTACGTGATTCAGCAATTCCAGCTGGCGTCTCCCTACCTGGGCGCCTTCATAGGAGGCTACCTCTTCTCAAGGGCAGACACACACGGCGTACATGTAAAAGAGGCAGCCGCCCTCTCGGGGCTTATCATATACCTCTACATGTTGGTCGTCGGCATATCTATTCCGACGCCGGCGGTGAACCCGATCTACCTCGCCCTCAGCCTCATGGTGGCGCTTGCGGCGGTTGTCATAAGGGCGGCGGCCGTGTTTTTAAGCGCGTTGTTTACAACAGGACAGCCCAAACTCTCCGCCGGCGTGGCGATGTCCATGGCCCACATCTCCGAGCTCTCCCTGTCCATCCCAGTTGTGGCATATACGCTCGGCGTTATAAAAAGCGCCGAGCTCGCCTTCGCGCTTGCGGTGACGCCCATATTTACCATGTTCCTCGCGCCGCTTGCGTGGAAGCGCCGAAGCGCAGTAGAGGATTACGTAGCCGCACGTATAAGAGAGCTGAGGACCACGGTGGCGTACGAGAAGCTGTACAAAGTGGTCACCCACGCCTTCATCACCGCGACGAAACTCGCCGTGGCGTCTCTCGCCGTTGCGCTGGCCGTGGCGTATCTAGGCGTATACGCGTTGGCGGTCCTCGCCCCCGCCTCATACTTCCTAGTGAAATACTCCAGGGAGATATACAAAGACCTTCTGATAGCCCTCAGGGAGTTCGAGAAGGCCCGCTACACCAGCATAGCCATACTAACCTCCACCCTCGCCCTAGCCACCTACGTGGTTTTCGCGTTGATAGCCAAGCTGGGGGAGCTCCACCTCTACGTGTCCCTGGCCGTGGTCGCCGTGCTTATCTTCTCGCTCTACATCATCTACTCGGAGCTATCCACAAAGCGCTTTGATAAGTCGATTCAGCTCCTCCACAACTAACCTGAAGAACTTGTCCTCCACGGGAGGCACCTCGCCGCATTTCTCAACGCCTTCACGAAACGCCTTGGCCAAGCGGTAGTCGAGCCCAGTGACGCTCTCGGGGTCGGGCTCCGTCTCTGGCATAATTCTGGAGATGAGCGCTATGTGGTGGGCGTGGAGTTTGGCTGCGTTTTCAAGTTCTTCCTTAAAGTATTCAGAGTCCGCCAGCGAGAAGGCCTTCTGCCGGTGAACCTCGGCGAGGGCCTTTTTGATCTCTTCGAGGTCTCCTCTTTTTAGGATAGCCACCACGTCCACGTTCATAGAAACGTCGGTGGTTATATGTATAATGATACTGATACAGGAGCAGGTTTTAACCTCCCCCTCTCAACTAGACGTGGTCGTTGTCCGCATAGGCGATTACGAAGAGGAGGTCGCCACAGCAGATGACTTGGAACGGCTATGTAAAAAGCTAAAAGAAGAGCTTCAAAGAGGCGGCTGCCGTTTCAATTCGTGGTACATACGCATACCCCCCGACAGGTTGCTAAATCTTTTGAAGAAAGCATATGTAAAATACACACAGGGCGTCGTCGGCACCGGGGAGGTAATCGCCGAGTTTCTCGAGGAGAATCGGCTGGCCAAAAGTCTCTACCGCACCATAACCCCCACCCTCAGCTCCTTGGGTTTGGCGGCGTCTGGCAAATTCACCGGGGTTGCCATAGAGATCGGGAGGTTAATTGCCGAAGGCAAGAGCGGCGACGTTAAGTCGAGGCTTCGGGATTTAGTCTACAAGAACTGCGTCTTAAAGGAGATCATTGAGAAGGCAGAAGACTGCTCCGAGCTTGAGAGGGCTGTGGAGGCCGTTCTTACGGCATATGGGAAAAGCGTGCGGTTCGACGAGCTGAAGTACACGGCCGAGCTCCTAAGGATGGTGCATCCAAAATGTGAACAGTGCGACCTAAGTTGCCCCTCTGCCGAGAGGCTACAGACATGTGCCGAGCGGCTTATTCAGCTATCTCACCCCCACATGAGAGAGTTGTTTGAGAAGCTAGACATATCGTTGCTCCCGGAGCACTTAGACTACGTCTCGGTGGACAACTCCACTTATCTCCTCAGCGTAAAGGGCACAGCTAAGCACATAGGCATGGTTCTAATGGGAGGACCCGTAGAGAGCGCCGACCTACAGCAGTTAAAAATGTCGTTGTCGAAACTAGACGAAAGAGTAGCCGAGGGCGTCTACGAGGTCTACATCAAGATAATCCCAATACTTGAGGGAGAGGGGTGTAAGACGCTGAAACTCCTCATCGAAGTCGTGAGAGGCGACTTGGAGAGAGTGTCGAAAATTGTAAAGCTCAGCTCCTAATTACGTGAGTCGTCTCGAAGGTTCTTACGGCAAGTAGCTTGCCCTTTACATACGTCCTGACTTCGACATAGGGGGCGAGACCCGACGTGGCGATCTTCTGGCCAAGCACCGTGTCTATTTGAAATATGCCCGTCTCGTTGCTCATGTATACGTTTATGGCAAGCGGCCGCGTCTCGTTCGGCGTCAGCTCCACCCTCTCAACAGCCAAAGCGCTTAACGCGTGTATGTCTAGTTTGCCTATGCGGTAGGGGTATCTCGCCCTCCCGCTCGACATGTCTGTGCCGTCGGCGATCTTGGCACAAGCCGCCTCAAAGGTTAGGCAGGTGTACGCCTCGTCGTGGCAAAACACGGCGTGCATAACCTCCT
>JAEMPK010000189.1:0-4464 GCA_022759345.1 Pyrobaculum sp.
CTACGCTTGTCTTTGCCAACACCCTATTTATCCAAGAGGTGAAAATCGTACGGAAAGCGGCGGCGGATCTCGCAGTGTCCCCCATCCCCGCGCCTGGGTGTTGATCCACCACCAACACCCTAGACCTCGGAGAAAGTCTCTTCAAATGGTAGGCGGTCGCCATACCTATAACGCCTGCGCCGACAATTACATAATCATACACACGATAAACATAAACATGTCTATATATCAGTTAACAACAAAGGACTCAGCGGCCTGTTTTGCAAGTGAGCCTGAGCTCCGGAAGAGAGCGCGTTAAGGCCGCATTGATGGGACCGGCGTATGGAGGATAGATGTAAATATGGCTACGTACAGATTAGGCGGTGATGAGGTAAACCGCGCCGATGAGCTGTGACGCAGAGAATCCACAGCTGACGGAGCTTCGTCTTGGCGCTAGGTACAGATGGCTTTCACCAACACAGAGCTGGGGTGTATACCTCTTTGTCTCAAGGACTCGATAATTTGGTTATCCTCTAGATCTAGGACTTTGTTTGTATTTACACAAACTACATTTATGTGAGGAGTCACGCTGTCGTAGTAGGTGCGGCCGTTGTGTTCAAAAGACACTACGAACCCGCTCTCCTCAAGTAGCTTCAGGATGGAATAAACAGTGCTGGCGCTTATGGAAGGCATCTTTTGCCTCACCTCGTTCAAGATGTCGTTAAAGGTGGGGTGTTCCCTCTTCGCCAACTTCTCCATAACTAGATTCACCACCTCCACCCTCTGGGGGGTAACCCGATAGCCTCTCTCCTTAAGCGCCTGCACGATGTATGCGGTGTCCATATGTATCTACTTCGCGGTAGTATAAAAACCTATTTCCCCCAGCTATAACAACTATAAAAACTCGCGATTCAACTCCTTTATGTCGATTAGGTTCGACGTAGTGGAAATCCCCATACCACAAGGCACGAACGTAATTGTGGGACAGGCCCACTTCATAAAAACTGTTGAAGACTTGTACGAGGTTCTTGTCACCTCCGTGCCGGGGGCTAAGTTCGGCCTTGCCTTCTGCGAGGCGTCGGGGAAGCGGTTGATACGTCACGAGGGCAACGACGAAGAGCTTAGAAACCTCGCCATAGAGGCGTGTAGAAGAATCGCCGCCGGCCACGTCTTTGTGATCTACCTACGCAACGCCTGGCCCATCAACGTCCTCAACGCCGTCAAGAACGTCCAGGAGGTGGTTAGAATCTTCGCCGCCACCGCCAACCCCCTCAAGGTGGTTGTGGCCGAGGTGGAGCCAGAGAGACGCGGCGTCATGGGCGTGGTAGACGGCCACTCGCCGCTTGGCGTAGAGACGGAGGCCGATAGAGAGGAGAGGAAGAAATTCTTGAGAGAGGTGACGCGGTACAAGCTTTGAGGTCGGTCAACCTCGCCACACTCCTTTTCTTCATCGCTAACGGGATTGCAGTAGTAGCCATCCCGCCGTATCTCCGCGACTTAGGCGTCACCAGCGATGTCGTCATAGGCGCCGTCGTCTCCACTGCGTTTTTTGTATCCATCGTGACGCGGCCGCTGAGCGGCTACATGGGGGAACGCATTGGCTATGGAAGAGTGATGCGGCTGGGCGTCGTCTTCGCAGTCCTCGCCCAGCTTCTCTACCTCCGCGGTGACCTCGCCTGGGTCCAGGCTGGAAGAGTGCTACACGGCCTCGCCATAGCGACCTTTCTCCCCATGTCGATAGCGACCTCTGTCGCCGAGGGCGTCAAGGCCATAGCGGCGCGTTCTCTCGCCGTAGGGGTAGGCAACGTCCTCGGCCCTCTGATAGGCGCCGCCCTCTACGACCTAGGCGGGGGACGGGTCTCTTTCACGACGGCTATGGCGCTCCACGCAGTCAACTGGTTGCTGGTAAGAGGTATACAGAGGCGCGACGCGAGGAAGGGGGAGAAAGTCTTCGTCGTGGAGAGGCGGGTGGTGTTTTTCATGGCTCTGTTGACGATCTACGCCACAGTCTATATGAGCGTGTCTACCTTTACGCCAGTTCGGTTAAAGGACCACGGGTTGCCGCTCACCTACTGGGGGCTCTTCTCATCGGTGGCCGCCTTCACAAGTCTCCTCCCCCGAGCGGCGTTGACAAAGACGCGGCTCGTGAACCCCCTCACGGCCGCCGCCTCAAACGCAACGGCGATGGTGGGCCTCCTCATGGCTACATACGCCGAAGACCCCCTTACCTTCATCGCGGCGGGGGCCATCTACGGCCTTGGACAAGGCGCGATAGTGGTGACGCATCAAATCTTGGCGCTGGCCGGGGCCAGAAACGCCGGACTCGCCAGTTCCATCTACACAATGGGGTGGGACCTGGGCTCTATTTTGGGGCCCACGTTCTCAGGCAACCTCGTGGAGGCCGCGGGCTTCTCCGCGTTGCATTATGTGCCGATAGCTCTTCTTATAAACGTCGCCGCTCTGCTTTTATACACATTACGTAAAGGCTGAGGTGGGCTTTCTCGAGGCCGTCTTGGCGGACCCCGGCAGAGAGGTGGTATACGTGAAGACAGACGAGGCCGACGTCGCTGAGGTTTGTTGCGACGTTTCTCAAGTCCTCAGGCCGGAGGTGGCGGAGGCGTTTAGGGCGTTGGGGATAGGGACCTTGTTTAAGCATCAATACGACGCGGTGCAGAGCATAAGGGCGGGGAGGGACACAGTAATCGTGGCGGGCACGGGCATGGGGAAGACGGAGGCTTTTCTAGCGCCTATACTCGAGGAGGCGCTGGAGTCCCTCGGCGGACCTCTCGCGCTTGTGCTCTACCCCACCAAGGCCCTGGCCAGGGATCAGCTGGGGCGGTTTAGGAAATTCGCCGACCGGCTCGGGGTGAGGGTCATGGCGTACGACGGCGACACCCCCCAGAGGGAGAGGAGGATACTCTACGAGATGCCGCCGCACATAATCATCAGCAACCCCGACATGGTCAGCCAGGCCTTGATGCACGTGGCTAAGTTCAGAGACGTCGTGAGGCGGGTTAGATACGTCGTCCTCGACGACTTCCACGTCTACAGCGGCGTCTTCGGCTCCCACATGTACTACCTCTTGAGGCGGCTCAGGCGCTTCGCCAGACCTCTCTACGTGGCCACAAGCGCCACCGTGGGGAACCCTGCCGAGTTCGCCCAGGCCCTCTTCCAGAGCGACAGGGTGAACGTGGTGTGGGGGCCCCTGGGCCGGCGGGGCCGGCTTATACAGGCGCTTGTAAGGCCGAAGTTCCGCTCCAAGTGGGTCGAGGCGGCGCGGCTCTCGGCGCTCTGCATAGAACAGGGGATGAAGTGCTTAGTCTTCACCGACAGCCACAAGTACAGCGAGTTGATCTTCCGCGCGTTGAAGATGGCGGGCCGCGGAGACAGAGTGGCGGTACACAGAGCTGGACTAGACCCCGAGGAGAGGAGGGCCGTGGAGGAGGCGTTTAAGAGAGGCGACGTAGACGTGGTGATAGCCACGCCGACGCTGGAGCTCGGCGTAGACATCGGCGACGTAGACGTCGCCGTGTTGGCGTCTATACCGCCGTCTTATAACAGGTACCTCCAGAGGGTGGGGAGGGTGGGGCGCCGCGGCCAGACGGGCTACGTGATACAGATACTGGGGAACGACCCCATCTCGCAGTACTACCGGAACTACCCCCACGAGTTTTTCTCCAGGTCCCCGGAGCCGCTGGGCTTTGAGCGGGAGAACGAAGACGTCGCGTCGCTCCACATGCTGGCGGCCGCCGCCGACATGCCGCTCAGGGCGGATGAGCTGAGCCCCTTCGAGCGGGCCGTGGCGGAGAGACTCCTAGCCGGCGGCCGGCTGAGGAGGGTGGGGAGGTTCCTCAGGCTGACTCCAGAGGGGCGGGAGCTACTGGCGTCGCTGAGCCTCAGGGGGTCGCCCCACGTGGTTAAGATAAAGACGACAGACGGGAGGGTCATCGGCGAGAGGGAGCTACCCCTCGCCCTTTACGAGTTGCACCCAGAGGCGATATACATGCACGGAGGGAGAACCTACATCTCGAAGGGGCTTGACTTGACCAAGCGTGTTGCGATCGTCGAGCCTACAGACGCCGAGGACTTGATGACGCAGGCGCTTGAGGACATGGAGCCGCAGGTGGTGGAGGTATACGACGAAGGCGCAGTGGAGGGGGTGCCTTATCAATTCGGCCGGCTGAGGATAAAAATTACCGTCTACGGCTACGCCCTCAAGCGCTTCACCACAGAGGAGACCCTGGGCGAATACTCCATAGAGCCTCTCTCCTACGAGTTCGAGACTAAGGGGGCCGTGTTCTACATGCCCTACGTCCGCTTCAGCGCTAGCGACTCGTTGGACTGGGAGGCGCGGGCCAAGGGCTACCACGCCACTGAGCACGTCTTGATCTCTGCGGCGGAGATCGCTATGGGCGCCTCCAAGACTGACCTAGGCGGGATAAGCTACCCAGACGGAGTAATTGTGATCTACGACTCCCACGTAGG
>JAEMPK010000189.1:4564-7020 GCA_022759345.1 Pyrobaculum sp.
ATAGCCTAGCCGAGCCAGACGAGCCCCTCCTCGTCTATCTGCTCCCTTCCCCGTCCCGGCCTGACGTCAACCACTTTGTGCATGTACTTCAGGTCTCTTGCGGCCGGCATCGCCGTCTCTGGGACGTAGAGCACGGCGTCTAGCCTATCGGCGAGGCTCATGCCTCTTTTGTTCTTATAACGCCACACCGCGCTGTCTATCTTCTTCACAAGCTCGAAGAGGCCCTCGTCGCCTTCTCTCCACCACTCGGGCGGGTCTTCGATAGACTCGTCGTGTATCGACTTGCCGAAGGCCTCCCGCCAGATCTTGTCGGTCACAAAGGGTATGATGGGGGCGAGGAGCTTGAGGCTGTACCTAAGCACCGTGTAGAGGGTCCATATTGCGGAGTTCTGCTCCTCCCGCGTAAAGACGCCTTCTCTGTTGTAGGCGCGGGTCTTTGCAAGCTCGATGTAGTGGTCGGCGAAGTCGTGCCAGACGAAGTCGTACAAGGCGTGGGCCGGCTCGTAGACGTCGAACTGGCTGTAGGCGGCTATGACCTTCTTCGCCACGTTGTACAGCCTGGCCAACATGGCCTTGTCCACGGCCGTGAGTTGCGGCTGCGCCTCCGGCGCCGGGAAGGAGAAGACGAAGCGGGAGATGTTCAACACCTTGTTGACGAACTCCTTGCCTTCTCTTATGACGTTTTCGTTGTAGCGGTAGTCGGTGCCGAGGCGGCCGGCGGCGGCCGCCCAGAAGCGGACGGCGTCAGCGCCGTACTTCTCCATGGGGGCCAGCGGGTCGACTACGTTGCCCTTTGACTTGTGCATGGCCTCTCCCTTCTCGTCGAGGCCCATCCCGTTTATCCTCACGTAGCGGAACGGCACGTCGCCGAAGAGGAGGAAGGCCCTCAAGAGGGAGTAGTAGAGCCACGTCCTAATGATGTCGTAGCCCTGTGGACGCATGATGGAGTGGGGGTAGACCTTGGGGAAGACGTTGAAGTCTTTGGTGGCGCCGGAGGCGTACATCCACGAAATTGAGGAGTCGAACCAAGTGTCCAGCACTCTGGTGTCGCCTTCGAGCTTGCCGTCTTTGCACGCCTCCTTCACCTCGGCTGGAGGCTCGCCGCGCCACGGCTGGTAGTACTCGCCGCCGTTGGGCACTATGGGGACCCGTTCGCCGTTCGGCTTGACGCACCACCAGATGGGCACCTCCGTGGCGTAGTAGCGGCGCCGCGACACAGGCCAGTCGAGCTCCAGCGACTTGATCCAGTCCACCAGCACCTGGCGGTACTCAGGGGGGTAGAACTCCATCTTCTCTGTCAGCTTGATGAGCGCCTCCTTAAACTCGACCTGCCGCACAAAGAGCTCCCGCGTAACTATGATCTCAATCGGCGTCTTGCAACGCCAGCATATGGGGACGTTGTGGACTAGCTTCTCCTGCTTGACTAAAAGCCCGGCGGCCTTGAGGTCTTCTATTATCTTGGCGCGGGCCTCTCTGATGCTGAGGCCGGCGTATCTGCCCGTCTTTATCCTGCCGCTTTCGTCGACTATGATCTTAATCGGCAGTTTGAGATCGTTTACGATCATTAGGTCTCTGGTGTCGCCGAATGTGGAGATCATCACAAGGCCGGTGCCGTACTGGGGGTTGGCGGCTCTGTGGGGCAGGATAGGCACCACTTGGCCCTCCGGCGGCACCACAGCGTGGAGGCCGTTTAGCCTCTTGTAGCGTTCGTCTTCTGGGTTGAAGATCACCGCGACGGTGGCGGGCAGAAGCTCCGGCCTCGTGGTGGCTATCACTATGTCCTCCCCCGTCTCCTGCACCTTGAACTTTATGTAGTTTAGGTACGTCTCCTCTTCTTTGTACTCAATCTCGGGCTCCGCCAGCGCGGTGCGGCACCGCGGACACCAAGGCGTAGGCCTCTCAGCCTCGTAGATGAGCCCCCTGCGCCAAAGCTCCACGAAGGTACGTTGCGTCATCCTCCGGTACTCTGGGCTGTCTGTGCCGTTGGGCCAGTAGTCGAAGGAGAGGCCCCACCGCCTGAGCGACGCCACGAACTCCCCCTCGTAGCTGTCCAGCTGCTCCTTGCAGAGCCTTAGGAACTCCTCCCTCGGCACCTCGTGCGCCACTATGTTGTACTTCTTTTCGACCTGCACCTCTATGGGAAGCCCGTTGCGGTCTAAATAAAACGGAAACACCACGTCGACGCCCCGCATTCTGAGGAAACGCGCGATCATGTCGAAGTGGGCGTAGGACGCCGTCTGGCCGATGTGGGGCCTGTTGCTGGAGAGATACGGCGGGGGCGTGTCGATTACGAATACCGGTTTGTTGCCGCTTATCTTGGTCTTAAACCTGCCCTCCCTCTCCCACGTCTTGATGAGATCCTCTTCCCACTTAATATCCCACCTAGTAGGTAGCCTATGGGCCACGGAACTGAACTGGGTGGTGTTTTTAAATAGTGCGGCTTTTCAGGAGAAAGA
>JAEMPK010000162.1:0-5736 GCA_022759345.1 Pyrobaculum sp.
GCTCGAGGCTCCTCATATAGTTTACATATATCAAATAGAACTCGGCCTCTTTTGCAAAATTGACAATTCCATCATCTATAAAGCTAGGAAAGTCCTCCGAGAATCTTCTCAGTATGTCGTATTGGGTCCTATACATTTTAAAGGCCCCTCTGAGAATCGCCGCATGTATGTGGGAGGTATCTCCCGTGGTTTTTATGTACTTAACTTCGGCGCCCTCTCCATCCCCCTTGAATCTGGAGAACAAGCTGTCCACCAGCGCCGATAGGTCCTCACCGTCTTCCTCTCTGGCGACTCTAATTCTATCGCCCTCTATCCACACTCTGATCTTAATCTGGTCCCTGGCCTCGGCGGCCTCGCGGGCCCTTCGCCTCAGCTCGCGGAATTTCTCGCTCTCCGCAATCTCGCCTAGATACTTGGTGAAGCTCGCCAAGCCCTCGGACTCTATAGGGAGACCTCTGAGGCGGCTCCACGCGGTCTCCACAGCCTCTGTGTAGATCAGAGCCGCGTCCACATGCATCCCGATCTTGTGCTCCTCGTACACGTCTTTCTCCATCGCGAGGATCCTCACAGCATTATTGACGCGCTCCACGAACTCGGCAACGGCATCGAGGACTTCGCCCTTTAGTAGATCTCTGAATACGTTGAGCCTAAACACGGCGACCTCCTCGTTGTCGAGCGGCTCAAGGTAGAGACTCCTCAGGAAGTCGTCGTTGCGTTTGCCGAGGATATCGTCGAGAAGCTCGTGGATTCTGAGATCGCGCGCGACCAGCTCGTCGATACGTCTACCCCTTCCGCCGAGAATACTAAGGTACTCCACACCCCGGCTGTGGCTGAGGTTTAAATGCCTTGGCGCGTCTAGCGCGTGACCTAACAGTCTAGGTATCATGACAAGCCAATACGCAAGATGAGCAGAGGAATTTTTAACTCGGGCCGAGCCTTTTTCTGACAACGGTGTTAGATGCGCCAGCGCTCCGCCTAGAGCCATTGACGTCGTGAAGCGCGCCGTTAGGCCACAACCACAGCGGATAAGATAGATCGCTATTCCGTTAATATCTCCCGCCAGCCACTGTATTGGGCTTTACTTTTAGGTTACGAAAAGACGACATAAACTGCCGCTCCTATCATGGTCACCGCTATAATCCGCGTCACCAACAGAGACCGCCCGCACGACACGGCACGTTGTCCCAGGAAGGCCCCTAGGCCAGCCAAAATGCCCCCTATGACGACTTTTTGCTTCAACGCCACAGAGGACGTGGCCTCTACTGTCCGTAGCACTGGTATCAACGCCTCTATTTCGCCTACGAAGACCCGCGCCACGGCGAACGACGCCGCGGTGCCCAGCAGGGCGTCTGTGAAGCCTACGAACGCGTTGAGGAGAGGCCTAAGCTTGCCGCCGCGAACCCGCAAAGTTCTCCTAAAGAGAAGCTGAACCCCCGTCGCGGTGAGGGCAGCCGCCATGATAAACTTCAAAACGCTCCACGTCAAGAACAGCCACAACACGACGCCGAGCACCAAGCCTAGGAGGACTGGGACGCTTCTTAGCGCTTCAAAGTGTATGACGAGGCCACCCATTGTGAACCTCTGATAGAGCAGATTCAGAATTCCCAAGATGCCGGTGGCCATGGTGAAGCCCAAGGCCACCACGGGAGGGGGCTCGCCCACTGCAAACAGTAGCGGGAAGACGAAGAGCGTTGCGTACGACGGCTCCTCCACCGCGCTGGACAACACTCCTGCGAAGAAACCTGCATAAAACCACACCACGAGGTCTTCTCCAGCGGCCATAAAAGGCCGAAACAGCTAAATTAATAAATGAGGATACTCGGCGAAAGGACGCGCGACTGAACGGCCTAGAGAGGACTGGGGCCGCGGCGAGTTGGCTGGGGCGGCAGACGAGACGGCAAAGATGCCATAGACCTTGTGGAGGGTTACGCTCTCTGCGGAGCTCTGCGTATTTCGGCTGAAGGGATGGAGAACCTCGCCTGGCCCTCTATGCTCTGGAGGGGCTGTAAAGTTCGTCGAATTCCTAAGGGGGAACAACTGGTGGAGGTCTCCCGGGGAGAAGCCCAGCATCTACGCGGTGGCCGACGGCGAGCTTACGTATTACGGCGCCGGCAGGCCTATAGAGACTTGTGCGAAAAGCTGAAAAGGCGCAGGGCGCCGCGGCCGCCGTCTCTGGGCTCATTAGGCGGTAAAAAATAAATAGGCTTAATAACGGAGAGGTGGGGGCCGTAGTCTAGCCTGGTAGGATGCGCGGTTCGGGTTGCCACCGTGGGCAACAAGTAAAGCGAAGCCCACGGTCACGAGAATCCGCGTGACCCCGGGTTCAAATCCCGGCGGCCCCATCCATGGATTCTTCTGGATATGATGTAGTTGGCTCCTGTGTTGACTGCGAAATGCGTCCATATACTAGCTGACCTCGACGCGTTCTAGTCGATATCGGCCACGACCGCCTCTCTTCGCCTCTCTGTTCCATATCTACGCAGACCCATGCCTGAGCGCCCGCGGCTCATTGGGCCTAGAGGTGCCGTAGAGAGGTACAGCAGGTGTAGGCCGTGGGAGCTGGAGCGTCATGTGGATGAGCTACCGCCGTGTCTTACTTCTCGCTCCGCTGGAGAGGTATATGGATAGGCACCTACACCTTACACGTCGTCCAGACCCGCCTACAGACGGAGGCCCTACCCGCCGACGTAACCGCGTCGGCCGCGGGTGGGGGAGGAGCCTCTTCTCAGCGGTCAGGGGGCGCGGGGCTGGGCTTGGATCAGCCTTGCGAGCATCTGGGCTTGCCTCACCGCCTCTTCTACCTGCCCGTCTTGGGCCATCTCCTTGAGCCTCTCCACGAGGGGTAGCAGTAGTCTTTTGACTGTGGATCTGGCTGCCAGCGTCGCCGCTGGGTGGCCTGCGCGTCTGCCTTCGTCCTCGGCGATCCTCATGGCGGTCTCCATGAGGGCTGCCACGGCCTCCTCCACGTACCTCCTGGCGAGAAGCTTGGGCAACTGCGCCAGCTCCTCCTCCACTATGGCCTCCGCCTTGGCTATCTCCGGGGCCCTCTCGGCGTTGAACCGCTCGGCTAGTTGTTTGAGGTCCTCTATGCGGATCACCTTCACGGGCAGTCCAGGAGCCACCGTCTGAGGCACGCCTAGGTCCACTATTATTTTCACCGCCGCATCGGGCGGCAACGAGTCGATTACGTATTCCAGGGTGTGGACAGAGGAGAAGACGACGTCGCACTCCCTTAGGCACCTCTCCACCTCCTCTCTGGAGAGGGGCCGGGCCTCCCCGCCGGTTTTAGCCGCCACCTCCACCGCCTTTTCGAAGGTTCTATTCAGTATGTAGAGCTTGCCGACGCCTCTCGCGGCCAGCTCCATGGCTAGGCCGGCGCCCACGGCGCCTGCGCCCAGCACCGCCACCCTTGCCTTGGACAAATCCACAAGCTGGGCGACGTAGAGCACGGCTAGAGAACCCAGGCCCCTTGGCCCGCGGGAGATGGCGGTCTCGGTGCGAACTCTCTTGCCAGTCCTCACAGCCCTCTCCACAATCGTCTTCAAAAGGCCTCTGGTGTAGCCGGCCTTTACCTGTCTATCAAACGCCTCCTCCACCTGGCCCAAGATGTCCGTCTCGCCTATCAACATGGACTCAAGCCCCGCCGCCACGCGGAAGAGGTGTCTCGCCGCCTCGGCGCCAGTTAAGAGATGGACTGAGTCCACGTGCCGCTTGTAGGCCTCTACCACCCTCCCCACCTCTTCGGGCGTCGCCCCGTATAGATACGCCTCAACCCTGCCGCAGGTATGTAGCACATACATCGGCCTCCTGGGCCCCAGCTCCTTCATACACTGCTGCATCTCCACCCCGATTCGGCCTAAGGCGTCGGCGCTTACCTCTTTGTACGTCAAAATAACCGCAGAGAGGGGGGCTAGTGGGTCCACAGCGTTGTAAACACGCGCCTATTTAAACAATATTACAAACATATAGTTTAAAAGCGGCCGTGAACGGCCTCTCGTGGTCTCCGTGGCTGTGTTGGCGTCTCACAGCGCGTTAGACGTGCTCGACGGCGCGAAGGAGGAGGGGCTGAGGACCATCGCTGTGGCTAAAAAGGGGCGGGACCGGGCCTATAGGGAGTTCCCGGTGGTCGACCGGCTTATCGTGCTGGACGACTACAGAGACATCTTGAAGGTGGTAGACGTGCTCAGGGCCGAGGAGGCGGTGTTTGTGCCGAACCGCTCCTTCGCGGTCTACGTGGGCTACGACGCCATCGAGAAGGAGTTCCCCATCCCGATCTTTGGCAATAGGTTTCTTCTACGTTGGGAAGAGAGGACGGGGCCTCATAACTACTACCGCCTGCTGGACGAGGGGGGCATTAGGAGGCCTAGGACCTTTAGGCCCGACGAGGTGGATAGGCCCGTCATCGTCAAGATGCCGGAGGCCAGGAGGCGGGTGGAGCGCGGCTTCTTCGTGGCGCGGGACCGCGACGACTTGTACAAAAAGGCGAGGAGGCTGGCCGAGGCGGGGCTCATCAAGCTGGAAGATCTTGAGAAGGCCTCCATAGAGGAGCTCGTATTGGGCGCCCACTTCAACGCCAACTACTTCTACTCTGTGATGCGGAGGCGGCTGGAGCTCCACAGCTTCGACCGGAGGATCCAGAGCAACCTCGACGGCGTCTACAGACTCCCGGCGCGGGACCAGCTGGAGCTAGACCCCGAGGTGCAGTACATAGAGGTGGGCCACGAGCCGGCCACCATCAGGGAGTCCCTCCTGGAGAAGGTCTTCGACATTGGCTACAGGTTTGTAGAGGCCGCCAGGCGCCTCGTGCCGCCTGGCGTGATCGGGCCCTTCACGCTTCAGTTCATAGTGACGCCGGAGCTGGAGCTGGTGGTGTACGACGTGGCGCCGAGGATAGGCGGCGGCACCAACGTCTACATAGGGATAGGGGGGCAGTACAGCAAGCTCTACTTCGGCAAGCCCATCTCCACGGGAAAGCGCATAGCGATAGAGATAAGAGAGGCGGCAGAGCAGGGAAAACTCGCCGAAGTCACCACGTAACAGCTGGCGCGAAGCTCTTTGCCTATTGAGCTAAACGCAACACGGCTGGACTGTTTTCGGCGCGTCGCCGACTCGCCTTCCGCCGGACTCGTCAGAGGAGTTACGGCTGAGAAGAAGAGAGGTATGGCAAGCTCGTACGACATGGCAGAGCTACAGTGAAGAGGAGGTTTGCGGGGACGGGCCGACGACTTCGCCCCTTTCAACACCCTCGCTACATGCAGGACTCACGGCCTCGGTGACACGCATCGCAAACTGTGTGAGGACGCCGACCGCACTCTTCAACAAGGCGTCAGGCGTTTAGTCTAAGTAGACGGCTTTCTGAGGAGATGCTTGAGGAGGCTGAGACGTTTCTGGCAGATGGCCTCTTGAGAAACGCCGCGGGTAAGGCTTTCCAGGCGTGGAAATTGCTTCTCTCTCACCTTGCATTGAGGAATCTAGCTCTTCTTGAAGAGAGGTATAGGGGGTATAAGCGGGTGGGAAACGCCGCGATGCCGCTTTATGAATGGATCGCCGCGACGGCGCCTACGAGTAGGCTTATGGAAATCGCTGCGTTGTTAGAGAAGGCGGTGCCCAACGTCGTGGAGCTGACGGCGCTTGCGCTTCAGCTATATGAGTATCAATACAACGGCCCAGACCCCGAGGGCGTGAGGAGCAAGATACCAGACGACGAAACCGCCGCCCGCCTCATAGCCACGTTCA
>JAEMPK010000162.1:5836-6965 GCA_022759345.1 Pyrobaculum sp.
GTGAGGAGCAAGATACCAGACGACGAAACCGCCGCCCGCCTCATAGCCACGTTCATAGCTAGGCTGAAGGCCGTATTGCTGTCTCACAAAGGCGCCAAAGGCGGCGGCCTGTAGCCAGCCACGTCTACTCGCTTCAACCGCCGTGGGACGTCTTTTAGAAACCGGCGCGGCTACGTCAAGTGAAGAGCTTGTCTAGTTTGCCTTGCTTCGCCGCTTCTCTTATCTCGTGGGCGATTCTCTCGCCCATGTCCATGGGCCTCTCAAAGTAGAGGACGGAGTAGGGGGAGCCGTAGCCCATGTATATGTTGGTGCCGGCCACTATGCGGCCGGAGAACTCGAAGACGGAGATGGACATGTCGTCTTTTATTATGGACTCTAGGCTGTAGGGCCCCGCCATTTCGCACCCAACCGCCTCCTTGACCGCTTTGGCGAACTGGACTCCGTAGCGCCATATGGTAGGGAGCAGGGACTCCCTCAGCACCAAGGGCAGGTTGCCCACCACGACGAAGGTGGGTTCTACCCAGCCGAAGATTCTCCCGTCCACGTTTGTCTCGTAGCGTATGTCGGCGCCGAAGACCTCCACCCGGCCGTAGACGGGCGAGGCGAAGTAGTGGTAGTAGGCAGGTACGCCGAAGACGTACTCCTGTATTATGTAACTGCTCTCCCGAAGCGTCGCCAGGCGCGTCGCCAGCTCCTCTCTGTCTCTGGCCAAGAAGTAGCCCCTGCCCCCCTTGGCGCCGGGAAGCTTGACAATCACCGGCTTGTCCACCTCCTCCGGAGAGGCGTAGACCCTTGGCGTGGGGATGCCGGCCATCTTTAGGAGTTGCATCTTCTTGTGCTGATCGGCCTCCCACCTTATGAGTTCTCTACAGCCGAGGGTAGGCACCGGCGCCTCGAGGGCCTGTCTCCACCCCACATACTCCACGTAGCTACCATGCGGCACAAAGACGGCGTTTGCCTTCGTCAGCTTCTCCGCCGTGTGTCTAAAGTTCGTGAAGTCCGCCTCCCACACCTCGTCAATGAAAGAGAACTGTCTGTAGAACTCGGCAATCTCCCGCCTCCCCGCAACGGCGATGGTTCGAAAGCCGTACTTCTTGGCGCCTCTCAAGATCTGAAGCGCAGTGTGCGA
>JAEMPK010000021.1:0-1149 GCA_022759345.1 Pyrobaculum sp.
CGTCGCTACACATGTGTCCACCAGCCTTAACAATAAAATCGGCATTTTAAATCGGTCTACGGGTCGTTTGGAATCACACGTCAATCTTTACGGACAGCGCAACAGAGTACTGAGAAGCAATGCGGAGCTACCCGACGGCAGGACAAGGATCAGAGGACCGACAAACATATAGACGCCATGGCGCGGTACGAGCTGAGGGCGGCTTTGGAGAGGTGTAGCATCTGATGATACCGAATAATGCTACGGGCTCAGCGCCGCAGCCCTTGCCCGCTCAGCGGCGGCGCCGTCGCCTAAGTACGAAGCCCGGCGGAAAGACAGGCGGGCCCGGTGGGATTCGAACCCACGACCTACGGGTTAAAAGCCTCGACGGACCGGAGGCCGGGTCCACCGCCGCTCTAACCGGGCTGAGCTACGGGCCCGTTTTTGTGTTTATGTTGCGTTATTTAAAGTTTTCCGCCTTGTGGAGAGGTAGCGGGGAGGCTCAGGCGCTATTGACTACGTGTGTGGTTACTGGTTAATCATCTGTTTGAATCGCATGGCGTCTTCTCGCATATGTATGTTGTTGAACATGACGTATATGAGGTCTGCCTTGGTGTTTTTTGTAATTTGAGCTAGTCTGTGTAGGTCGTCGTCTGTGTATTTGTAGCGGTAGTTCACCTCGCCCTTTCCCAGTCCGTGTAGTCTGAAGTACTGTAGCGTAGAGGGTGGGGGCTCTCTTCTGAGGGGGTCTACTGCAATGACTACGCCGAGTTCTGCCACCTTCTGTATTAGGCGTGGGTCTTTGTACGTCTCGCCGCGGGGTTCCCAGGCTAGTCTCCACCTGCCGGTGATGGTTGTGAAGAAATCGTAGATGTGCGGCTCGGGTTTTAGGCTGGGTGGCGTCTGGAACACCAACACCTCGGGCTGCAGGGGGGCCACAGCCTCTGTGAATTGTTGCCAGAGTTCGAGGTTTTCTCTGGTGGGTTTTAGGGAGCCGTGGTTTTGGGTTGGTTTGAAGCCCCGCGTTCTTCTGTACGTGGGGCTGTCTGGCGGGTGTGTGAGGCCTTGGAAGACTTTGGCTGTGAAGTGGAAGTTAGGCGCCTCGCGGCGTAGCTGAGCCATTCTCTCCGGGTTGGGCATGTTGTAGAAGGTCTCCTGTAGCTCGACGGC
>JAEMPK010000021.1:1249-6939 GCA_022759345.1 Pyrobaculum sp.
GAGCCATTCTCTCCGGGTTGGGCATGTTGTAGAAGGTCTCCTGTAGCTCGACGGCATCTAGCGTGGCGTATATGGTCTTGCGGGAGGTGGGAAATCCACATGTCCCCACCAATACCTGCATATTGCGTAGATGCGTGAAGCTTAATAAAAGCGGTTGGGTTGCCCCCGCCGGCTGAGGCGGTCTTCGTGTGCCTCGACTGCACATGCGCAGGGGCGCGTCGGCGTGATTCTTCTGAGGTTTGTGTTTGCTGATTAGCATGCCTGTCGGCTTGTTTGTGCGTCTTTCTCGACATCGTGGCGGCTACGGGTTTGTGGGGGGTGTGGTCGGCGGCTGATGTACGGCGAGTGCGTCTATTGGGTTTTTATGTATGTATATATGAAGTATCGTGGAGGGTAGGTCTATCTATTCGGGTGTGCATAGCTGCTACGCGGCGTTGGAGGGGATGTACGTAGAGGGCGGTAGGATGGATTTGGCTAAGGCTGCGGCGCATTTGTATCTCCACATGCGTGACTTGGAGCGTGGCTTTACCTACGACCACAGCTGTAGGCGTATTGAGATGACGCCTGAGTTGTTTGAGGCTAGGTCTAAGTTTCTTGTGAAGCTGTGTAGAGAGCAGGGGGGCTCCGACTGCGACGAGGTTGAGAGACTTGTGGACTATGTCTTGCGGAGGTTTGAGCTTCCTCAGTGGGCTTTGGCGTTGGCTAGGCGTAAGATCGTTAAGATATCCCGGCTCCTTTAGCCCACCGGCGTGGGCTGGGACACGCCGCCGGCATGAGGCCGCCGACTGTGGAAGGCTGTCTTCTTACGGCGCCGTGGGGCTGGGCTGTCCGCGGCGTTTCCGCGTGCCGCCGCCTGGGGGCCGCCCGCTCCGGGGCGGCGCCAGGTCTCCGGGTAGACGGCGGGGGAGTGGAAGGAGATGTTTCTAAAATATTTATATACCCATTCCGGAGTAGGGGTAATGGACGAGAAGAATAGGCAAAGCATCGAGGAGAGCCTTCAGAAGCTTCCTGTGGACTATACAGAGGAGGAGGGGGAGATCGTCGTGAGGGTGGGCAAGGGGAGGAGGCTTCCCGAGTCTCAGTTTAGGGCCACTATCAACGAGCTTAAGAAAATGGGGTTTAAGTTTGACCCAGATACGAAGACTTGGAGGAAGAGGAGTTAGAGGTCTACGTAAATTTCTCCTTGTTTTCCCCACCCCCTAGCCATCGCCTTGGTGTTGTAGGCGTAGGCGGGGTTTCCCTTGGCGTCCAGCGCAATTATGCCTACTGTGTCGGGGCCAAAGGCCTCTGTGGCTTGTTGCACGACGTTTTTGACCGCTTGCGCCACGTCGCCGGTTTTCACCAGCTCGTTTCTCGCCCTGTAGGAAAGGAGCATCAGCAGTATCACCTCGCCGACGCCGGTTGCGCTGAAGGCCCCCACCCCGTTTTCTGCGTAGTACCCGGCGCCGGGTATGGGGCTGTCGCCTACTCTGCCGGGCCACTTCAGCCAGACTCCGCCGGTGGAGGTCGCCGCCGCTAGGTTGCCGTCTCTGTCGAGGGCCACGGCGCCCACGGTGTCGCCAGCCAGTTCGAGAACTTTTTTATAGTGCCACCTCCCGCGACGCGCCTCTTCTAAAACCTCCTGGAATCTCTTGTTTTTCTCTTCGTTGTAGAACTTGTGGTGGGGCTCCAACAGCCCCGCCTTGGCGGCGAGTAGCCTAGCGCCTTCGCAGGCTATAATTACGTGGTCTGTCTGCTCCATTACAAACCGCGCCAGCCGCACTGCGCTTCTCACCCCCTCTACCGCCGCCACGGCCCCCGCCCTGCCGGTCTTGCCGTCCATCACGCCGGCGTCTAGATAAACTCTCCCGTCTATGGCGTATACCGAGCCATAGCCTGCGTTGAAGAGTCCGCTTCTCTCCATGTACTCCACCGCAGCCGTGACTGCATCTACCGCAGACCCCCTCTCCGCAGCAGTCAGCCCCTCCTCCACAGCCTCTCTCAGCGTCTTCAACACAGCTCTTTTCCGCTCCTCGTCTAGACTCCAGCGGCCTGCTCCTCCGTGTACTGCGACTGTGGGCTTCACTGAATTAGGGAGATTTTGTCTTCAAGCTCGCGGGGCACGAGGAAGCCGGGGGACGTCACTCTCCTCCCGGCGACGGCGACGTGGCCGTGTACTATCAGCTGTCTGGCGTGGTGGATGGACTTGGCGAGGCCTAACCTGTAGACTATGGTTTGGAGTCTTCTCTCTAGGACTGCTCTGACGTCTAGCGATAGTATTCTGTCTAGGGGGACATTGGGGTCTTCTATGAAGCCTATTTTGTAGAGTCTCTCCTTGAAGGGCATCTCGAGCGGGGCTCGCTCCTCTGCGGTCATGGAAAGTAGCGAGCGGGCACGTCTAACCACCCATTTTAAATAAGCCCTGGCCCGCCAGAGCTCCTTCTTGTTTCTAAGGCCGTACTCGCCAACTAGTTGAAGTTCCTCTAGGAGTAGCTGCCTGTTCCAGAGCCTCTTGGGTTTGCCTGCGAGATATTTCTTTCTTGGCTTTTTTAAACCGCCCATACGACGCGGCCTATGGACTGATTTTTAAATTTTTACTTGCCTCCCGGCGCGGCCTTTTTCTTAGTGACGCCAGCAGTTACGCCGAATCTGCCGGTGGTGACCGTCCTCTGACCTCTGACCTTGAGGCCGAGGGAGTGTCTAACGCCTTTCCAGCTCTTGAGCTTCTTCATCAAGTCTACGTCTCTCTTGGCGGCTAAGACGAGGTCAGATCCTATTAGGTGGAGGTCTCTGCCTGTTTCGGGGTCTTTCCGCCGGTTTAGGAACCAGGCAGGCGCTAGTTCGTTGAGGTTTTTAACAGCCCAGTCTAACTTGGCTATCTGATCCTCCGGCAATGCTCCGAGCATGGCGTATGGATCTATGCCGAGTTTCCAGCAGATGGCGTAGGCTGAGGCGATGCCTATGCCTCTTATCTTCGCCAATGCGTAGGCCACATGTTTGTTCCCGTCTAGGTCTGTGTCACCTATACGGACTATGGCGCGTATCTCCTGAGACACAAAAGCCGGGAAGAGCTTGTTTTTAAATTTACTGCCTCTTAAGCCTCGGGTTAACCAGGGGCTCCAGCGCGAAGAAGACCAAGACGAAGCCGACCGCGGTGACCACTATCAATAAGCCGGGCGGCAGGATCCACCACCACGCGAAGTTCTGCAACGCGCCGTTGTCGAAGGCCTGTTGAAGAACTTGGCCCCAAGTAGGTATGGAGGGGTCGCCGAGCCCGAGGAAGCTGAGGCTGGCCTCAGACAGTATCGCGCTCGGTATGCTGAGTATTATCAAGGCAAAGGAGTAGGGGAGCACGGGGGGCAGGATGTGTCTCCTCATGATCCACCAACTGCCAGCCCCGGCGAGCTTCGCCGCCTCGATGAATTGACTGCTCTTTACGCTCAGCACCATAGACCTCACAATAATCGTAATACCAGCCCAGCCAAACAACACAAGCACCAGAATTATGTTGAAGAGGCTCCGGCCCAGGACAAACACGAAGAGTATGAGGAGGGGCAACGTCGGCAGGTTGTTCATGACGTCTGCGAATCTCTGAATCGCCTCGTCAATCTTGCCGCCTATATACCCGCTGATTATTCCCAGAGCCATGCCTACCAGCGTCGCCAGCAGAGCCACCACGCCGCCTATAAAGAGGGCCACGGGGAACCCGAAGAGGAGCCCCTGCGCCAGATCCCGGCCGAGGTAGTCCGTCCCCATGGCGCCGTATACGGCCCCCTGCACCACAAGCCTCACCAGCCCTATCTGGTCTCTTGGGTCGCCCACCACCTCCGCCTCAAAGACGTACCTCCCCTTGAGCGGCTTGAAGGACTCGGCGGCGCACTTGTTGGAGATGGGCTCGCCGAAGATTATGTAGGTGACTAGGCCTGCCTGTAGCACCTCGCTGGTTGTGCAGGCCACTCCCAGCTCCTCGGCAAACGCCGCGGCCTTCCTAACGGCCTGCGGCTCCGCGGCGAGTATTATGGTCCTCGGGCTCTCTACGAAGCGCACATAGGGCTGGCTTTCGCCGGGCCTAGGCGGCGGGATGCCTCCGTCGAAGTCTATAAGGGTTACCTCCCTGCCGTCGGGTCTCTTGACTTTAAGAGAAATAACTGGGAGATCCCCGTAGAAGGTCAGATTCATGTACTTAAATATTACACCTGTTGGGAATTTATCGGCGTCTAGGTCATATGTAAATACGTACCTCTTTATGCCTTCTGCCTCCTCCGTGGGTTTGGTCAAGTCGCTTACATAGTGATGCGGCAGTTTGTAAGGCACGAAGTAGTTGAACCAAACGGGGGGGACCAGCTTGGGGTAGTCCTCCCAGTATTTGGGGTTCGACCAGTACCTCGTCCCGTAGTCCAGCGGAAAAGTAACCAGAACGTATAGCGATATCAGCGAGAAGAGGACTAGGATCACAACGCCTGCGAGGCCGGCTGGGCTTCTTAGGAGGTCTTTGATTATCATGCTAACCTAATTCTGGGATCTACTAACACGTAGAGTATTTCGAGTATAAACCTAGCAACTATGTAGACAAGGGTGAATATGTACGTGAGGGCGAAGATGACCGGCTCATCCAGCGCGGTTATTGCTTGGTAGTACAGCGAACCCATGCCGGGCCAGTTAAACACCCTCTCTGTGATGATGTAGCCGGAGATGGAGCCAGCAAGGCTCAAGATGAAGTTTGTCATGATTGGCGGCAACGAGGGGCGTAGGATATACCGGCGTCTGACTACGTCCTCCGGCAAGCCCTTAGCCCGGGCGAAGCTGACGAAGTCCTCCTGCGAGACGTTGAAAACTATGTTTCTGGTTGAGTAAGCCCAGCCCCCGAAAAACACGATAAACGACGCCAACAGCGGCAACGACAAGTGCCACAACACGTCGAGGAAGTAGGCCACTGGGTCTTTCGGCGGCGGTATAGACACCATGCCGCCAGGTGGAAATATCTGGATCCCCCACAGTATCTTCGGCGCATATGCCAACACGAGTATCAAGACCAGCCCCATGAACCACAGCGGCAGGGCGTAAGAGATGGCCGACAGTATGGAGACTACTCTGTCGGCTCTGCTCCCTATGTTAGAACCGATGTAGAGACCAATCCATATGCCTACAAGCGCTGTTAAGGTTATCCCCGTCGTCGTTAGTATTATGGTGTTTGGCAACCTATCCAGTATAAGGTCCGAGATTTTGTTCGAGCCCCACGACGACTGGAGGGTCCTGGAATAGCCCAAGTCGAGGACCAGAAGCCTGTATATCAGTTGCGGAAGCCTCACATACCACGGCTTGTCTATCCCCAACGCCTCTGCCCTAGTTTTGTTGTACTCCTCAATGACTTTCTGTATCGCCTCGGGGTCTTTGCCCTGTCGGATAAGCATTTGTTTGTATTCCTGTACCTCCGCTGTTAGCATAGACTTCAGTATCTTGTCCGAGAGCCCGGTCGCGCCCATGATCACAGCTAACAGAACCAATACCCCGATTAAAACAACCACGAGAGAAACCGCCTTGATTATGAGCGTCTTTGCTAGAGAAGCCATATGAGTGAAAAATAGGAAGTTAAAAAAACTTTCGGCGAGTTTATATAGATCTATTTAGCTTTAGTCTCTTGACCTCCTCCGCCTCTTCTCCTCAGGGCAATAGCCAAAGCGCCTAATACCGCCAGTATACCGATGACGCCG
>JAEMPK010000016.1 GCA_022759345.1 Pyrobaculum sp.
TGATCGCCCAGCTGGCCGAGGGCCGGGCGAAGATCGTCGCCGTGGATCTCTCGGCCAAGCGGGTCCTGCGGATGAAGAGGCTTTTGAGGCTCCTCGGCGTGGGGGACCTGGTGGAGGTGGTTAGGGCGGACTCCAGGAGGCTGCGCGCCGCGCGTTTCGACAAGGCTCTTCTGGACGCGCCCTGCTCCTCAAGCGGGGCCTTCACCAAGGAGCCCGCGACCAAGATATACCCGAGGCTGGAGGAGGCGCCCCGCTACGGCGCGTTGCAGAGGGAGCTCTTGAGGAACGCCCTTACGCTGGCGTCGGAGGTGGTGTACGCGGTCTGTAGCATACTGCCGGAGGAGGGGGAGGAGGTGGTGACGTCGGTCGGCGCAAAGGCGGAGAGGCCGCACCCGGACCTGGCCCCCTCCTACAGAGGAGACGTAGGGGGGAGGACCTTTCCGCATATACACAGAAGCGAGGCCTTCTTCATGTCGAGGGTTACCCCTTCTTGAGCCTCTCCACGCCGGGGGGCGCGGTGCCGCCTCTGGAGACCAGGGGGATTTTGGAACTGGGGAGGTCCATCACGGCGACTGAGCCGTAGAGGCCGCCGAGGTCGTAGACGTCGCCGGGCTTCGCGCCGGGGATGGGCACCAGCCGGACGCCTAGGGGCTTGTCGAGGTGGACCGCCAGGGCCATTACGTCTGCTATAAGCGCCGCCACCGCCTCCGGGCTCGCGTCGCCCGGTATCCCCACCATGTCTATGCCTGTGTTGCAGACGGCGGCCATGGCCTTGAGCGTGTCGAAGCTGAGGGCGCCTTCGGCCGCGGCCTTCGCCATGACGGCGTCTTCGCTTACCGGTATAAAGGCGCCGCTGAGGCCTCCTATGGTGGAGGCGGCCATGGCGCCGCCCTTCTTGACGGCGTCTGTGAAGAGGGCTAGGGCGAAGACGGAGCCGGGCGCCCCCACCCTCGGCAGGCCGATGGCCTCGAGGACGGCGGCCACGGAGTCCCCCACCTTCGGCGAAGGCGCCACGCTCAGGTCCACCGCTCCGAAGGGCACCCCAAGCTCCTTGGCCACCTCCCTCCCCACCAGCTCGCCTAGCCTCGTGATCTTGAAGGCGGCCCGTTTGATGGCGTCGTGGAGGGTCCTCACGTCTGCGTCGGGCATGTTCCTCACCACGGCCTCGATGACGCCGGGGCCGCTTACCGCTATGTTCACCACGGCGTCTGGGAGGCCTAGGCCGTGGTAGGCCCCCGGCATGAAGGGGACGTCTTCCGGCAGGTTGGCGGTGGCGGCGAATCTGGCGGCGGCGTGGGGCCTCATGGCGAGGACGAGCTCCGCCGTTTTTCTAACCCCGTCTAGGTTGACGCCGGTGGCTGTGGAGGCCACGTTTAGGAACCCCGCCAACCTGGCCGTGGAGTTGAGGGCCTCGGGGAGGGCCTCCATAAGCGCCTTGTCGCCTCTGGAGGCGCCCATGTGGATGAAGGCGGAGAAGCCTCCCACCATGTCGACGCCGTACCTCTCCGCCAGCTTGTCTAGGTGTTGCGCCACCTCGACGGCGGCCCTCCAGTCGCCGATGGGCTCGAGGAGCATGGAGACGGGCGACACGGCCAGCCTCACCGTCACCACCCTGACCCCCAGCCTGGAGGCCACCCGCTCCACCGCCGGCCTGAGCCGGGTGAGGTAGGGCTCCAGGAGCTCCTCCAAAGCCTGTAGAAGGTCTCCGACCCTCGGCCTGGCGGCTGGGAGCGTGTTGACGCTCAGCGTCACCGCCCTTATGTCCAGCTCTCTGAACAGAAGCATCTCGAGGACTTCGCCGATTTCGCGGGGGTCGAACCTCATATCCTCTGCATGTATCTAAAGACGTCTATGTGGTATATGCCCACCATGACGCCGAGTCTCTTCCCCTCCTCCTCCAGCTCTTTCCTAAGCTGGCCGATGTCTACGTCGGCCTTGGACAAGTCCACCACCATGATCATGGAGAAGATGTCCCGTACCACGGTCTGAGAGATGTCGACGATGTTGACGTTGTGCCGCGCAAGGATGTTGGTTATGCCTGCGACGATGCCCACCCTATCAGCCCCTAGGACGGACACCACGGCAAGCTCCATGGGCAAGCCGCGGCGCTCCTATAAATGGATTACGCCAAGCCGCCCCGCGGCGGTGGGCGAGACGGGCTGACGCAGTGGGCGAGGCCTCCAAATAGGCGGGAGTCTACCGTAATTATAATTGTCAAAATTCCCGAGCTTCTAAATAAGTGGCGTGTCGATGAAATGTATAAATTTCTAGAGGTTCCGTGCTTTATGTATTTTCCAGGTCTAGAAGGTGTTGTTGTAAAGGAGACGAAGATATGTCTAATAGATGTTGAGAATTCTAAGATCTACTACAGGGGGTACGACTTGGAGGAGCTGGCTGAGAGGTCTACGTTTGAGGAAACTACATATCTCCTGTGGTACGGCTCTCTGCCTCGGAGGTCTGAGCTTGAGGAGTTTAAGAGGGCCCTTGCGCGGCACCGCCTCCCGCCTAGCCACGTCGTAGACCTCGTGGTCAACGCGCCGCGGTCTGCGGAGCCTATAGACGTCTTGAGGACGGCGGTGTCTGCGATGGCTTTTGGGGAGGACTTGAGGGATAGGTCGCCCCAGGCCGAGCTGGCGAGGGGGCTGAAGATCACGGCCGCCATGCCCTACGTGGTGGCGGCGTTCGACAGGTCGCGGAGGGGGCTGAAGCCGCCGGAGTTGGTGGAGGCTGGGAGCCACGCCGAGTTTTTCCTCTGGGCTCTGCGGGGCGAGAGGCCCAGCCCGCGGGAGGTGAAGGCGTTTGACGTCATGTTGATAATATACGCGGAGCACTCTATGAACAACAGCGCCTTCACGGCCGTCACCGTGGCCTCCACCTTGGCGGACATGTACGCGGCGGTCACCGCCGCGGTGGCCAGCCTCAAGGGGCCGCTGCACGGCGGCGCCAACGTCGACGCCTCGCTGATGCTGGAGGAGGTGGGAGACGCTAAAAACGTGGAGAGGTGGGTGGACGAGCAGCTGGCTAAGGGGCGCAGGATTCCGGGCTTCGGCCACCGCATCTACAAGAGGGGGCCGGATCCCCGTCTCAGGGTTTTGAGGCGTCTCGCCAGAGACCTCGCGGCGGAGCGCGGCGACTACCGGTGGGTGGAGTTGGCGGAGAGGCTGGAGGAGTACGTCACGGCTAAGTTGTCCCATAAGGGGATTTATCCAAACACAGATCTCTACGCCGCCGTTATCTTCCGCTACCTAGGCCTGCCTGTGGATGTGAACCTGCCGGTCTTTGCCATGTCTAGGGTGGCCGGCTGGGTGGCGCATGTGGTGGAGTATAGACAGGCGAACCGGCTGATAAGGCCTACCGAGAGGTATACGGGGCCGGTGGGGCTGAGGTACGTCCCTATTGAGGAGAGAGGTTAGACTTTTTACGTGGTGCACCTAGTCTCAGTGGCTAACTCTATACTTATAAATAACAGTATTTAGAATGCCATGAAAATTGCGGTGTTGATTAAGACGGCGCTCGACACGGGCCAGCTCCGGGTAAGAGATACGGTGGTTGTGGAGGAGACCCCCCTCAAGATCAGTGACATAGATAGAAACGCCGTGGAGGAGGCGGTGAAGCTCAAGGGCAAGGACAAGGCGTACGGAGTCACAGTGCTGAAATGGGGGCCTCTTCAGAAAAAGGTACAGGAGGCTGAGAACGTCCTTAGGGAGGCCTTGGCCATGGGCCTAGACGAGGCCTACCTCGTGGCGGACGAGAAGCTGTTAAACGCGAGCCACATCGCCACGGCCAAGGCGATTGCGGCGGTGGTCAAGAAGGTGGGGGCGGACCTCGTGTTGGCCGGCGAGGCCACTGTGGACAACTACACCGGCCAAATCCCGGCGCGGGTCGCCGCCGAGCTGGGCTGGCCCGTCATAACTTACGCAAGGGAGCTGAAGGTGGAGGGCGGGAGGGTCGTGGCGCGTAGGGATCTGGAGGACCACGTGGAGGTGGTGGAGGCCCCCCTCCCGGCGGTGGTGTCGGTGACTAGGGAGATCAACCAGCCAAGGATACCCACTCTTCTCGCCATCAGGGCGGCCATGAAGAAGCCCATAAACAGACTCACCCTCGCCGACCTAGGCATAAGCGTTGAGCCTAAGATCTCCGCGGCCTACAAGCCGTTGGTGATCCAGCGCAAGAAGATAGTCATAAAAGACGGGACGCCGGAGGAGAAGGCGGAGAAGCTTATACAGTACCTACGTCAGGAGGGGGTCATATGAAGACGCTGGTGGTCTTCCCCAACAAGGAGCTTCTATACGCCGCGTCTACGCTCGGCGGCGAGGTTGCCGCGCTGGTGTTCAGCCAGAAAGAGGCCGAGGCTGTGTCTGGGAAAGCCCACAAGATCCTCGTCGCGGAGGTGGACCCCAGGCTCCCAGACGCCGCGGCTGAGGCCGTGGCGAAGGCGGCGGCTGGCTACGACCTCGTGTTGATGCCGTCTACCAAAAACGCCAAGACGGTGGGCGGCTTGGCGGCGCAGAAGCTCGGCGTGGAGCTCTTGGTGGATGTGCTGTCGATGAGGGCTGAAGGCGGAGTCCTCACCGCTGAGAGGTACGTGTTTGGCAACAAGGCAGTGGCCACCGTGCAGGTTTCTTTGCCCGCCGTTGTCACGGTGGCGCCTGGGCGGTTCCAGGGGGAGCCCCCAGCCGTGCAGAGCGCCGTGGAGAAGCTGGCGTTGGCCCCAACGTCTAGGCTGAAGATAGTGGCCGTGGAGGAGAAGTCGAGAGGCGCTGTGAGGCTGGAGGAGGCCGAGATAATCGTGTCGGTGGGCAGAGGCTTCAAGAAGAAGGAGGATCTGCAGATGGCCTTTGAGCTGGCTAAGGTGTTGGGCGGGCAGGTGGGCTGTTCCCGCCCCATCGCGGCCGACTTGAAGTGGCTCCCGGAGGAGCACTGGGTGGGGCTGTCTGGGAAGAAGGTGAAGCCCAAGCTCTATCTGGCGATAGGCATATCGGGCCAGCCGCAGCACATAGCCGGCATCCTCGACAGCAGGATAATCGCGGCTATAAACAACGACCCCTCGGCCCCCATATTCCAAAACGCCGACTACGGCGTGGTGGAGGACCTCTACAAGATTGTGCCCATATTGATAAACAAGATATCGAAACTAAAAGGAGGCTAAACCTCTTCTGTCCTCAAGTCGTCGCATTTTTTAATTTTTACCTCGTCGCCGGGCTTTAAGCCGTGTGTCGCGGCGGCGCTTCCCATGACGACCGCCAACTCTAGATACCCCTCGCTGTTTATCAACGCCACGGTGTCGCCGGGCGACGCTTTGCCGTAGGTCTCCACGTATTTGGCCTTGATCGCCCCGCGGGGGGTCTCCACGCACAGCACGTCGCCGAGGGAGGCCACCTTCTCCACCTCGTCTCTGGCGGAGGTGTAGACGTTGCCGAAGCGGTCCACGTAGATGACTCGGGCGTGGATGACGCCGCCCTCAAGCCGCGCCTTGGGGAGCTCCAGCCGCCTCCAGCTCGTCGCAGGGACGCCGAGCATACGCGGCTCTATGCCCAGGGAGAGGTAGGCGGCGGCTGGGGCGAAGACGTCGCGGCCGTGGAAGGTGCGTGAAGTCTCTGGTAGCCGGGTAGTTATGTGGTAGACCTCCTCGACGCCGTCTTCCTCCGCCGCCGGCGACAGAAGGCCGTTGTCGGGGCCTACGAAGTAGTAGTGGCGCGTCTTCACGATCAGCGGAGCCCTCTCTGTCCCCACGCCGGGGTCCACCACGGCGACGAAGACGGTGCGTGGGGGGAACCACCTGTACGCCGCCTTCAGCACGAAGGCGCCTGTCAAGACGTCTTGCGGCGGTATGTCGTGGGTTATGTCGACGATCTGCGCCCGGGGGTTTATGCTCAGGATTACGCCCTTCATGACGCCGACGAAGTAGTCCCTGGTGCCGAAGTCGGTTAGGAGCGCGACCGCCACGTTTTTTACAAGACTTTTATATATGTGCGCAGTGGCCGACGTGGAGACCGTGGAGAAGTCCAAGCTTCCCTACGTCTACTCGGCAGATGAGCTGATCTCCATGTTCCTCACCGTCTACGAGAGAGAAGAGGCGAGGGGCTCCTCCGCCGAGCCCGCCTTCGTGAAGCAGAAGAGGCTTGAAATCAAGCGCATAGTGACGTCGGGCAAGGCCCTGGCCTCTACTCTGAGGGAGACCGCGTTGAGGATGCCGTTTCTCGACAAGCTCCACCCCTTCTACCGCGACTTAATCGACGTCTCCTTCGGCGCCCAGACCTATAAACACGCCGTGGCTAAGGTGGGCAAGGCCTACGTAGCCATAAAGGCCATCGCCAAGGAGGCCATCGCCGCCGTCAAGTCGGCGCCGGACAAGGCGGCGTTGCTCAAGGCGAGGAAGATGTACAAAGCCAGGGTGGTGGACCTCCTAAACGACCTGGCGCCGGAGCTAAACAAGCTGAGAGAGGTGGTTCTGTTCCTCAGGAGGCTCCCCTCCATAGACCCCTCCCTATTCACGGTGGTGGTGGCGGGGGCGCCCAACGTGGGGAAGAGTAGCTTCGTCAGGTGCGTCTCCACGGCGAAGCCCGAGGTGGCGGACTACCCCTTCACCACGAAGCAGATCCACCTGGGCCACATAATCCTCAAGGGAGACAAGGTGCAGGTGGTGGACACGCCGGGCCTCCTGGACCGGCCGCTGAGCGAGCGCAACGCCATAGAGCGGCAGGCCGTGCTCGCCCTCCGCCACCTGGCAGGCGTCATCCTCTTCCTAGTAGACCCCACCCCCCACGGCGGCTTCGGGCTGGAGATGCAGCACAACCTCTACAGGGAGATCACGACGAGCTTCCAGACGCCTGTCGTCGCCGCGGTGAACAAGATAGACATAGCGTCGCGGGAGGAGCTGGAGCGCGCCCGCCTCCTCTTCTC
>JAEMPK010000028.1 GCA_022759345.1 Pyrobaculum sp.
GAACCTCACTGAGTTCCTAGAGGGTTTGAAGTACTTCGTGGTGCCCAGCCAGAATACGGTGTATGCTGATAGATATGGAGTAGTTGCGTATTTTGCCAGTGGTTACTTCCCTGTGAGGGAGGGGGGTTACCTCCCCTTCAATGGGTCTAGAGGCGAGGGTGAATGGAGGAAATATATCTGGCTTCCCAGCGTTTTGAACTACATCAATCCGCCGTATTTGGCTACTGCGAACAACAAGGTGGCAGACGCCAACATTTACCTCCAGTGGCGTTGGGCAGATAGATATCGTCACGACAGAATTATGGAACTCCTAGCTCAGAAGGCGGCTAGGGGTAAGATCTCTGTAAACGACGTCATGGATATTCAGAGGGACATAGTAGATATATCCTGTGGAGATGTCAAGTCTCTTTTGGCGGAGTATGGAGGAGAGAATGGTAAAAAGCTGTTAAATGAACTCGCCCAGTGGGACTGCGCTATGAAGACAGATTCGGTGACCGCGGCGAGATACGCCACTTTCGTTTATACATTACAAAAGCTAGCCTGGGACAGGTTCAACGTGTCTATTACCTTCGTGCCTTTTGAAGTCACCCTGGCATCGATTAGACGTGGATTAATCGACCGCTCTATAGTCGAAACGGCGGCGGCCGAGGCGTTGAAGACGTCCTCCACCTGGGGCCAGATACACAAGTACAGTATTACACACGTCCTTGGGTCGGTCTTTCCCCAGCTCAATTATAGACAGGTAGAGGCTGGGGGGAGTTGGTTTACGGTAAACGTCGCGCATGGCTTCCAAGTCTCCCACGGACCTAGTGTGAGGTTTATAGTGGCCTTCGGCGACGGCGTCTATATGATCTTGCCGGGCGGCCCCGACGGCGACCCGTTTAGTCAGTCTTACGACGCCATGTACATGCCCTGGGTCAGGGGAGAGTATGTCAAAGTGGATTAAGTACCTAGGTCTCTTGATCCCCCTGGCGGGGCCGCCTCGCCGCTTCACATACTCAATGTAGCCGTGTTGCCGCTACTCGGCGGTCTAGTATATGGCTATTTCACAGAGAGGAGACGGGACGTGTTTTTATCGCCGCTGGCTACCCTGGTGTCAATAATCATCGTGTTGTTATACTATGTCGACGCCGCAAGATTGATCTGTTACCTTTCTCTGTTTTCAACATTCACGGTCTTGTGGATGGGGTTGTGGTTGCTTTTCTTCGTCTTGGGGGCGGCGGCTGGATATCTATTACGTCCAAGCGCTCAACAGATAAAAAAACAGCCTTTCCTTAGCGCATGGACTCAAAACTCTGGTTGGCGGTGGCCGTAGTGGTGATAATTGTGGCGATTGGCGCATTCCTAGCATTTCAGCAGACGCCTCCTCTCCAGACGTCTACACAACAGACGACGACCCCCCAGACAGCCACTCCCACACAAACCGCAAAGAAGGGCAACATCTACGTGATTTACGACATAGGCGGTAAAGGAGATCTCTCTTTCAACGACATGGCGTACCTAGGCGCCTCGCGGGCGGCTAAAGACTTCGGCCTTGGGCTTAAAGAGATCCAGAGCAAAACTCAAGACGACTACGTCCCCAACCTCAGAGCTGCGGCGAAGTCTGGCGATGCCGTTATTACAGTCGCCGTAGGCTTTTTGATGACTGACGCAGTTAAGCAAGTATCGCAGGAGTTCCCCAACGTGAAGTTCGCCATCATCGACGGATATATACCAGACCGCCCCAACGTTATGTCTGTTCTCTTTAGAGAGAACGAAGGCTCGGCGTTGGTTGGGGCGTTGGCCGCCCTCACTGCGTATTACTACAACTGCACCAAGGTCGGCATAGTGCTAGGCATGGAGATACCTGTGCTCTGGAAATTCGAAATCGGCTACGCCTACGGCGTTAGGTGGGCGGAGCGTTTCATCAAGCAGAAGTTCGGCAAAGATGTGAAATTCGACATACTCTATGTATACACAGGATCTTTTAACGACCCAGCAAAGGGCAAACAGGCGGCTGAGGTGATGCTGGCGCAGGGCGTGTGTGTAATATACCAAGCCGCGGGCGCCACAGGTCTCGGCGTGTTTGAAGCAGTGGCGGAGGCCGGCAAGAAAGCCGGAAGGACTATGGGTCCGCCCTTCGCCATCGGCGTAGACGCCGATCAGGACTACATAAAGCCCGGCTTCATACTAGCCTCCATGATGAAGAGAGTAGACGTCGGCGTCTACACAGCAGCCAAGATGGCGGTGGAGGGGAGCTTCAAAGGCGGCGTGTTGGAGCTCGGCATTAAGGAGGGCGGCATCTCGGTCAGCACGCTGGATGACTTGGCTCAATTCCTCGAGATAGGCATCAGGGCAGGCGCCGTTAAGGAGTCAGACGCGCAGAACATCATAAACACGGTGAAGGAGATGAGGTCTAAGATACCGACGTGGATATGGGAGGCGGTGGATAAGCTTAAGCAAGATATAGTAACCGGCGCGGAGAAGGTCCCCCTGCCCACCTCCCAAGACCAGGTGGTTCAGCTTAGGAAAGAGCTGGGTCTAGGCACAGTCGGCTGATGAAGGTCTCTCTCCGCGAAATCCACAAGGTTTTTTCCGACGGAACTCACGCCTTGAGGGGCGTCTCTCTCGATATTTTTCCCGGCGAGGTGCTTGCCCTTCTCGGCGAAAACGGGGCGGGGAAGACCACGCTTATGAAAATACTCTCTGGGATATACCGGCCGACCTCCGGCGAGATTTACGTAGACGGCAAGAGAGTTAAGCCGAAGAACGCAAGAGACGCCCTCAAGCTCGGGATCGCCATGGTGCATCAACACCTTTCACTGATCCCAGGTCTCACAGCGCTGGAGAACGTCGCCGTTTTAGAGGGCGCATCTCTCTCGCAGGTGTCCACTGAGCTGAGGCGGAGGGTGGAGAAGATCGCTGAAGAGCTTGGGTTTGAGATTGAGTGGGATAGAGATGTGGAGGAGTTGCCGCTGGGCATGAGGCAGAGGGTGGAGATCGTTAAGGCCTTGTACTGGGGGGCGCAACTCCTTATACTAGACGAGCCGACGACTGTTTTGACGCCTCATGAGGTGAAGTCGTTATTTCAAGTGATCAAGAGGTTGAAAGAACAAGGCTGGTCTGTGGTTTACATCACGCATAAGATACCAGAGGTCATGGAGATTGCGGACCGCGTCGTCGTGCTGAGAAGAGGACTTAAGTCTGCAGAGTTTTCGCCGCCCTATGACGCCAAGAGGCTGGTGGAGGCTATGGTAGGTGAGGTGAAGACGGAGGCTGTGGAGAAGCTGGGCAAGCCTGGCGAGAGGCCTGTCCTAGAGGTGAAAGATCTATGGGTCTACGATGGCGATAGGGCGGTAGTACAGGGGGTAGACCTCGTCGTCAGAGAGCGGGAGATCTTGGCAATAGTTGGAGTGGAAGGCAATGGACAAGAGCATTTAGTGGAGACTATAGTTGGTGTTAGGAAGAGGAGTAGAGGCATGATTAAGATATATGGGGGCTACGCCTATATACCCGATGACCGGCAGAAAAAGGCGTTGGTGCTTGAGATGTCACTTGTAGAAAACGCAATTATAGGCAAGGAGAATGAGTTCGCCAAACGTGGTTTAATCTCTTGGCAACGGGCCGAGCGTTTTACGGCGAAGTTGATAGAGGAGTTCGGAATAGTGGCGCCGGGCCCTTGGTCGTCGGTGCGGCAGCTCTCCGGCGGAAACCAGCAGAAGCTTGTGGTGGGGCGTGAGTTGAGCAGAGGCGCCAAGCTCATAGTGGCGCATCAACCCACCCGCGGCCTCGACGTTGCCACCACCGAGTATGTACAGACACTACTCATGAAAACTAGAAACGCAGGTGCTGGAGTGTTGTTAGTGACAAGCGACCTAGACGAGGCTTATAAACTCGCTGACACGATAGCGGTGATGTACAGAGGAAAGATCGTCGCCTACGGCCCCGTGGAGGAGATGGGGATAGAGCTTGTGGGTAAGAAGATGGCCGGGTTATGAGGAGGCTCACTTTCTCTCTGTTAAACACAGGCCTTGCTTTGTTTCTGGCTTTTGTGCTGGGGGCTATCGCCATGTGGATCTCAGGCTACGACCCGCTCTTATCCTATAAATCCATGTTATTAACGCCTTTGTCGGACTTGACTTATCTCTTCTCGGCGCTTGCCTTCTCGGCGCCGATACTCTTGACCGGTCTCACCTTCGCAGTAGGTCTCAAGGCCGGCCTTTTCAACATAGGCGCCGAGGGACAGACTTATATGGGCGCCCTAGGCGCCGTTGCGGCTGCCTACTTGACTAGAGACGTCTCGGCTCTGCCGCTTGCGGTATTTCTTGGAGTAGCCTTTGCTGTGGCTTGGTCAGCGATCCCGGCGTTGTTGAAGATCTGGAGGGGGGTAAACGAGGTCGTGGGCACGATAATGATGAACTGGGTTGCGTACTGGTTGGTGATAATGGCTGTTTCTACAATTTTTGCAAATCCGTCGCAACCAGAGGAGTCGGTAAAGATGCCGGAGGCGGCTCGTCTCACTCCGCTGGTTGCTGGGACAGACCTCACGTTGGCTGTGCCGCTGGCGTATCTAACCGCTGTGTTGATCTACGTCTTCCTCAGATACAGCGTTTGGGGCTACAGGATATCAATAAGCGGGCAAAATCCCACAGTGGCCAAGGCATACGGCATAAGGCCTGAACAAGCGGTCTTAGTGGCGTTTGGAATAGGCGCCCTGACGGCCGGCCTCGCAGGCGTGTTGCAGGTGGCGGCTAGGCCGCCCTCCTACAGCCTTGCCAGGAACCTAGCCAATGTCTACGGCCTCGGCTTCGACGGCATCACGGCCGCCATGTTGGGCAGGGGGCACCCAATAGGCGTGTTCCTCGCTTCGGTGTTCCTCGGAATACTGCAGGAAGGCGCACGCCACATGCAGATAGAGGCGGGCACCCCCTTTGAGTTCATAAGAGTGATACAGGGTCTGCTAATACTCTTCCTAGCTCTCCAGATGGTGAGGAAGATATGATAGACATCGTGCCGCTTCTGTTGACGCAAGCGCTCCTCGCCGCTGTGCCCATACTGCTGGCCTCGCTTGGTGAGATCCTGACGGAGAGAAGCGGCGTCGTCAACATAGGGCTGGAGGGCATAATGTTGCTCGGCGCGTTGATGGGGCCGCTGGTGGTGGATTATCTCCACAACAGAGCCGGCCTCCACCTTCCAGACATCTGGTGGCCTATTGTGGCCATGCTAGCCGCGGCGCTTACCGGCGCCTTGATAGGGCTCCTCCACGGCTACATCTCGGCGTATCTGGCGGGCGACCAGATAATCAGCGGAGTAGCCATAAATCTCTTCGCCGCGGGCGCGGTTGCCTATGGAATACAGGCCTACTGGGGCGTGGCTGGGTATAAACAGGTACCAGAGTGGGCGAAGACAGACCCCATCTGGGTCGCCGTGTTCGCCTTCGTGGTTGCTGGCGTCATGTGGTACATACTCTTCAAGTCCAGACTCGGCATAATCATCAGAGCATGCGGAGAAGACCCAGAATCCGCATTTAACATGGGCGTCGACGTAAACAAGGTAAGACTGCTCACTACTGTGATCGGCGCAACATTAGCCGCGCTGGCAGGCGCCTACCTCAGCATTGCCTACCTCTCTGTAGTTACCAAGGAAATATCAGCCGGCAGAGGCTTCATAGCGCTGGCCAACGTAGTTTTTGCAAACTGGAACCCAGCACTGGCAGTCGCCGGCGCCTTCATATTCGGCCTCTTCGACGCGCTTTCCTATTGGCTCCAAACGCTGAACCTAGCCAGGTACGAAATCACGCGGATGATCCCCTACATAGCCACTTTGCTAATTGTTGCCGGCGTGATCGGCAGAGCGAAGCCGCCAAAGGCCGTTGGTAAGGCATTCAGGAGGGAATAAGTTATAAACTTGGTAAGTGGCGTTCTATATGGAAGATTTTAAGAAGGCGATGGAGGAGATCACTAAATCTATCCAGAAAATGGTTGATGATTTAAAGGAGAGGAGGGACTACCGGCTAGTTGAAGAAGGCGATGAGGTTCGGATAGAGATAGACATGCCGGGCCTAGAGCCGGCAGATATTGCGCTTACTGTGACGAAAGACGGCACGGCGATACGAGCAGAGGGCGCCAGGGGGGAGAGGAGGTACTCGAGGCATATACGTCTCCCCGTGAAGGTCGATCCCTCTTCGATGTCTGCATTGTATAGAAACGGCGTATTGATAATAACGGCGAAGAAGGTTAAGGAGGAGGAGATAAGAGTGCCGGTCCGCGGTTAGGTTTCTAAGAGCCTATAAAGCGCCACTGCCAACTGGCCTGCAGACCCCACGTCTTTGTTCACAGCGTAGCTTAAAATCGAGCCTGGAGGTAGCTCTCTAGGCGAGAAGGCGAGATCCGAGCCGTGTATTAGTAGCATTATCCTTTTGTCGACTTTCTCAACCGGCTTGGCGTCCTTGTCGGGCCTCCCAATGGCATATATCACGTCCGGCTTCAGCACCTCCACGGCGTCGTTTATGTCGTTAAAGACGAGGACCTCTCCCCCCATTTTGAAGGCCAGCTTGAACAAATCACCGATCTGTTGTGCGGCGGCCCCAAACACCTTCACCAACGCGAGCCGCCTCACGCCGAAGCCGTATGTGATCTTTGCAAGCTCTAGCATCTTGGGCACTGAGCTTATGTTGTAGACAGCAACTACCAGCTCCATGACGGGGCAAAACGCCGTAGTTTTTATATTTGTGCCTTTGCCGCCAAGCAGTCTCCTGCTTCGCACTCGACGAAAAACGGCGTCTTGGCCATTACGAGAAGTCCCTTCCTGAACTCCCCAAGCTCCTCACTCAATACGAGGGTCTTCCCGCAGAGCTCCAGCTCCCGGCCGCGAACCCTGAAGATAAATACGTCCGCACAGGGCT